>RGAX01000042.1 GCA_009919985.1 Opitutaceae bacterium | reverse complement strand
TGGCATATCTCGGAAAAAGCGGCTAACTTGCGCGCGTTGTATGCGCACATGTGGTGTTATCCGGGAAAAAAATTGTTATTTATGGGCTGCGAGTTTGGGCAGACGCGGGAGTGGAATCACGCCTCGAGCTTAGACTGGCATCTCTGCCAATATCCGGATCATGAAGGCGTCCGACGTTTGGTGCGGGATCTAAACGCGCTCTACGTCGCCGAACCGGTTTTGAGCTGCAACGATTTCAATGCGGAAGGTTTTCGCTGGGTTTCCTGTCATGATGCCGATGCCAATCTGATCGCATATTTGAGAAAAGATCCGTTTGAGCAGACGCTTTTTCTTGTGGTGGCTCATTTGGGCGGGGCGAAGCGAAACTATCCGCTCGGCGTGCCGCGGGGCGGGGTTTGGCGTGAGGTGATTAATTCTAACAGCGAATACTACGGCGGGACCGGACTAGGCAATGACGGCGGGCGGACCGCGTTTCCGGCGGAACGTGATGGTTTCGCGCAGGCAATCGAGGTGACGCTCGCGCCGTTTACAACGACAGTGTTTAAGTGGACCTCGAGTTGAAGGGGGTGGAGCGGGTTCGCTTCAGCACGGGGTGTTTTCCTAAAAATAACCAAACCAAACGATTGCGTTTTTTACGCAGAGGCGTGCTTGGATTATTTCGGTGCGGAGCAGCCTCTCGGGCTCGGGTCTGATGTGATCAGGGGGTCGTGTCCGAGCGGGTCGCGCGTGAGGCGGCGGCGGGTGCGTAGGCCGAATAAGCCACGGTCATGTCGGCATCGATAGATTTTATCCAGAAGGCGGTGCCGCGCAGACGCGTGACGACGGATTGCAAAAGACTCGGTTGTTCCGGCGCGGGCAGGCTGTAAGTCATGGTCGTTTTCATCTGTTCGATTTTAACCCCGAAGGACGGGGCGAACGGCGCCATGTTTTCAATCACAAGCGATTCGATGGTGCCGGTTGCTTTGTGCCATACGATCAAGGCGCGGAGGAAGGAGGCGGTCCGGTCTTCCTTCTCAGTGGGCTTTAGCCGGCCTTGATACGTGATCCGCTCGGCCGTTTCCGCTTCAACGACTAGGCTGGTCTGATCGATTTGATCGCTGAGCTGGGGGGCTGTGCCCGAACTGGAGTAGCGACTGAACTTATCGCGGTAGCGGCGTTGGGCTTCTTCGTTGGGTAAGCGACCGTCTTCGCTTACAAGGGTCCAGCGGTTGAATTCCGGTCGGGCGCTGTCATAGTGTTCGACCATGGTTCGACCTTCAGCGGTGGTACTCTGAATAAATGACCAGCCTTTGGGTCCCTCCGTGCGAAAGTGTTTCAAGACCTCGGCGAGTTCTGGCTTTGCGTTGGACGACGCTGCCGCGATCACCGTCAGACTCAAAAACAAGAAAATCATCATTCGCATTGCTGTCTACAATGCCGTCAATTCGCTTGGATCAATCCTTAAAGTTTATACTTTGCATTTCGGCGGTCCCGTCATTGGATTCCGCTAACAGAATTGAGACATAAATTGCATCGCGAGCGATAGATTGCAGATTAGCCACCTAGGATGCGAGTGGGGGAGGCAATGAATCTCGCGTTGACGCGGCAGGCGCTCTCCCTGAACTTTTAGGCAACATTTTCCACTTTCTGCCGTCCCAACTGGCACCTTATCTTTTGCATGAAATCCCTTCGTCTGGTTTTTTCCCTCGGTATTTTCTTCACCTGCCTGCTTCAGGCTCAAGAAGAACGCCAGGCCCCGCCCACGGAAATTCCTGATTTCTCGAATCTCGACGAATACATCTACGTCCCGAAATCCACGATGCATTTTGGCGTCCGCAACATCAGCGGCCCTAAGACTTCGTTCTCCGGTAAAGGTAAACTAGCACCCGAAGACAAAAGCGGCTCCGCCACCGGCGCCAACGAATACCGCCTCTACCATGATGGTAGCGTCGCGCCCGATGCTCGCACCACCGTCTCCGAAAGTAGCGACGGACAGACCGTTAGTTTCCCAGTCCCCGACGACGGCAAGACCAACACCTGGGCTTTCAGCAACGACAAGCAGCTTACGAGCAATGGCTACATGTCCTTTCATAACTATTCGGCCCAGATTATCGACACCAACATCCGCAGCTTGAATGCTGGCCGCAGTTCCGGACTTGAACTCAGCGTCGCCTACGACATGGGCAAAGCATTTAAACGCTTCGATTGGAGCCTTATCGCTGGCGCTAGCCTAAATGACATCGCGTCGGGGATGAATGATAAAGTAGCCGCCCGTCTCACCACGGTGACCGACACCTTTAACCTCTTCGGCCAGCTCCCCCCTAGCGCCCCGTATTCGGCCCCTTCTTCTGTCTCAAGCTCCGTCACCAATGCCGACGGCACCATTAGTAGCGATACGGCCGATAGCACGGTGCTGCTTGGCAACAAACCCCTTGAGCGTGCCGTCACGACCACCACCGATTCCTCCAGCGTGAACAACCGCTGGAAGTTAAAAGGCGCCTATTTCACCATGCGCGCAGGCCCCTCCTTGACCCTGCAATTTACGACCCGTTTCAAGGCCTCCGTCAGCGCTGGTCTCGCCATGATCTATGCTGGGTCTACCTACAGCGTCGTTGAATCCTTCCAGCCCGACACCGGCGCTGAGATCAAAGAAACTGTAACCGACGAAACGACCAAATTTCGCATTGGGTATTACGCCGATGCCACCTTGCAATTTGATGCCACGGAACGCACCGGCTTTTATGTCGGCGCCGTTTATCAGGCGACTGGGAGCTACGATCAAGCGATCGCTACGGCCAACGCAAATTACGTCTCAAAGATTGATTTGAACAATCTCAACGGTCTACGTGCCGGCATGACGTTCCGTTTCTAATTCGGTGAATTGCGCGCTACGGCGCGCGATGATCACCCCGCCCCGCCCAGCGCGGGTCCCTTAGGTGATTACAGCTTTGCAAACTTCGCCTGTGCGGTTTGCTTTGGGCTCGTGATATACCCCAAAGCCACGTGGCCGATGGTGTCGTTGACCGTGCTGACCGGTCTCAATCTCCTCGACTACTTGGACCGTCAATTACTCGCCGCGGTACTCCCCGCGTTGCAGGCAGAATTGAAATTTGGCGATGAACAAGCGGGCACCATCGCAACAGCGTTCATGTTGGGGTATTTTTTGACGGCGCCCATTTTTGGCTACCTCGGCGATCGTCTGTCTCGGAGAGCCTTGATCGCTTCGGGTGTTTTTGTTTGGAGCTTGGGTACGCTGCTTTCTGGACATTGCGGCACGTTGGGTGCGCTGATTTTTTTTCGCGTATTGGTCGGCTTCGGTGAAGCTAGTTTCGGGACCATTAGTCCCGGTTGGATCGCCGATCTTTTTCCGGCGGCGCGGCGCAACATTGCGATCTCGATTTTTTATCTGGCGATTCCAGTAGGCTCGGCCCTGGGCTACATCCTCGGTGGCTTCATGGCGGCGCGCTACGGTTGGCGCTCGGCGTTTTTGTGGGCGGGTTATCCGGGGTTAGTGTTGGCGCTGGGTATGTTTTTTCTGCCCGAACCGGCGCGAGGGGCGACGGAATCAACTGAGTCAAAGGCGACGTCGCAACCCGCCGGTTGGCGTGTTTACAGGCAACTACTCGGTTTTCGCAGCTACGTGCTCGTGGTGGCGGGCTATATTGCGCAGACCTTTGCGCTCGGCGGTTTTGCGTTTTGGGCGCCTACATTTTTGCATCGCGTGCACGGCATGGATGTCGAGGCGGCGGGTAAGTTTTTTGGACTCTCGCTCGTTGTAACCGGTCTAGTTGCAACTCTAGTTGGTGGTTACCTCGCCACGTTATGGCAGCGGCGTACCGGTACGGGTTACGCTTGGGTATTGGCGCTAAGTTCGCTCGCAGCGGCTCCGGCAGCGTACGCGGCCTTTGCGCTCGGTGATCTCGCCGCAGCTAAGCTCGGCTTGATCGCGGCGATGGCTTTGCTGTTTCTCGCGACCGGGCCGGTGAATACGCTCATTTTAGAAACGGTGCCGCCGGCAATGCGCGCCTGCGCCATGGCAGGATCTATTTTTGCGATCCACTTATTCGGTGATCTGTGGTCGCCGAAACTGGTGGGATATCTCTCGGACCAATGGGGGGATTTACAACGCGCGAGCTTGTGGGTCCTACCCGCAGCGCTGGTGGTCAGCGCATTTTTCTGGGGCTGGCTGGTTTGGCACACTCACCGCACCCGAGCCCAGAGCTGAAGGAATTTTCACTGCAACGTCGCCAGTACCGTCTCGATGCTGCGGAGTTGGTCGGCAGGGAAGAATGAATTTATACGCGTGATGACTTGTTGGATGATGCCATCCGGACAAGATGCGCCGCCGGTGATGAGGATGCGCCTCGCCTTCGCGCAACTTGGCCAGAGCGGACGCGACTCAGTGTGGCCAGTGCCGTGGCCGTAGACGTAATGATCTACGAGGTCGCGCGAGGGGATGTTGGCCTCGCTCTGAATAAAAAATGCTTTTGCGCCGAGCTTCTGTTCACAGAGGCGGAACAGTTGATAGGTGTTGGAGGAGTTTTTACCGCCAATGACAAAGGCTGCATCGAGCGGTTCGGCGAGCGCGCGGCTTAAGGCGTCTTGATTGACCTGAGTCGCATAGCAGAGGGTGTCACGGCGGCTGGTGCCTCCTACGCGGGTGTCGTCGCCGTATTTGGCCCGGTAAACGCCGCGCAGGTGCTCGATGATCTCGAGCGTCTCGTTCATGAGGAGGGTGGTTTGGTTGACGATGGCGATACGATCGAGATCACGGCCGACGTCGAATTCGGGTGTGTGCTTACCAGCAAAAAGTTGGTAAAAACTCGCGCGCACGACGGGGTCTTCGCTGGCAATTATGGCGGCGAGGCGGTGGGTTTCTTCGAGGTTGCGCACGATCACGGCGGGCGCGTAGCGGCGTGTGTTCGAGAAGGTGGCTTTGGTTTCCTCGTGCTCGCTCTTGCCGTGAATGACGACCGTATAGCCCTCACGGCCGTAGGCTCGGGCTGCTTTCCACACTTTTTCCACCAGCATGCAGGTGGCGTCGTATTGGCTAACGGCGAGACCTCGGCGCACCAGACGGCGCTTGTCTTCATCGGTCGCGCCGAAGGCCGGTATGATGACGATGTCATTGGGCGTGAGTGTGTCCCAGAGTTGCGGGGCACCGGGTTCATCAGAGGTGGTGTAAGGCTGGCCTTTGTCCGTCTGAAGATAGCGCAGACCGCGGCGGAGCAGGTCTTCGTTGACGAAAGCATTATGAATTAACTCCGAAAGCATGAAGACGCGTTTACCTGGGTTTTCGGCGAGCGTCTCGTAGGCACGTTCGATGGCATTTTTTACGCCCAGGCAGAAGCCAAAGTGGCTTGGAATGACGTAGCTTGTAGCTCCGAAGTCGAGGCTGACGGGCGCGTCTGCAGTCCGTTCGTGACGGCGGACTAGGGCTTTGATGGCGGCGCAGAGTTGCGATTGATACAAGGCGCTGGCGGCGGGATCTTGTGCGTAGATGGCGGTGTTACGCTCAAGCGCAGGGCGAAATTTATAGATAAAATCGTTTTCGCTCAGATGCAGGTAAGGAATGTCCACCAGATGCGGCTCGAGTTGGTCGAGAAGTACGGCGAGGGAGGGGGCAAGTGCGCTCGCAGTAGCGGCGAGCGCATCTAAGGATTCGAAAGCAATTTCAGAGTCAGCGGCTTTTCCGTCCACCCGCGCAAAAAAAACTCGGTAGCTACGTCCGCCGGCCGCACTGGAGAAATATTCCACGGGTGCAGTATGCTGGGTGAAGGCGGACTCGAGCCGCGCGGTGGCCATGGCGAGATCCGTGCCGGTGAAGGGCAGTCCGGCTTTAGAGCCGAGGCGCCGAACGGCGAGTTGATTCCGCGCATCAAAGGCGAGGATCGCGATGAGAGCGGGTGGGACTACGACGGCCGGGTTCATGAAAGAGTCGGTAATGAAAACGGTGCGGGATTAATCTGCGTCATCGGGTGCGAGCTCGTCTGCGGAAATGTCGCCGCAAAATTCCCAGCCAAAGCGATCATTCGCGGTAAGTTGAGCTAGCACGCTTAATACAATCTGGCCGCGTTGCAGCGCGTTGAGGTCTGGGTATTCGAGCGATAACTCATCGAGCAGCAGCGTGCGAGCTGCGGCTCGGTCGGTGTTGGTTGGGATTAAATCTTCGGAGCGATCGAGTAAATCGGCGATAAAGGGAGAGAGATTCACAACGTGGATTTATTAAGATTTCCCCTGCAATTTCCGGCGGAAAAAAAACAACAATACGACGAAGACTCCCCCACACCCAAGAAGCGACCAGAGGCCTGTGGCGACAGATTTGCTTACGGCGGTGAAGACGAGGCCCACGAGTAAAAACGTCGCTACTTCGTTGTAGGCGCGAAGTTGCCCCGAACTAAACTTAAAGACTCCCGCGATGAGTTTTTTTCGGATGGCACCACATTGAAAATGATACGCCAGCAGCCCGGCGAGCAGCGCTAACTTGAGGTGCAGCCAAGGGCTTTGGGCGATCGAGTGATAATACAGAAGCCAACCCCCTGTAACCAAAGTCAGAATCATCGCTGGCACCGTAATCCCCAACCAGAGTCGGCGAGCCATGAGCGTGAATTGGGTGATGAGAATGCCTCGTTTAGGCTGCAACTCTTCGTTGGCTTCAGTGTGGTAGATGAACAAGCGCACGACATAAAAAAGTCCTGCGAACCAGCACACAATCCCGATGAGATGCAGGGCTTTGAGGACGAGATAAGTCATGCGAACACCCTTAAAAATCAGTTTTTTCGCTGGTATGGCAATGCTGCGTGCAGTCTTTCCTCGAGCCTACCGACGAGAGCTTAGTGAAGTGGAATACCTAACGCCGCATGGCGCCCCGCGTGCACTCAGGGCTGCTCAAGAAAGACAGGGCAAAGGGTAGATGATCTTTTGCCCTTTGCTGAAGCTCAGGCTTTTAGGATTTCGGCGAGTTTGGCGACGTCTTTGCCGCCGCCCATGGCGAAGTCAGGTTTGCCGCCGCCTTTGCCGCCGATTTGAGTCGTGAGGGTTTGCACAATCTTGCCGGCAGCGTGGCCGGCTTTGATCGCCCCGGGCGAGCAAAACGCGACGAGGCTGGCTTTGTCGCCAAACGCGGCGCCGAGTTGCACCACGCCTTCGCCGAGTTTGGCCAGCACCTGCGAGCCGAGCGAGCGAAGCGATTCCTGATCTTCCACGGGCACGACGGCGGAAACAAACTTCAAGCCGTCACGGGTTGTGGCTTTGGCGGCGAGTTCGTCGGCGAGGCCGGCGAGGGCTTTTTGTTGGAAGGCTTTGAGTTGCTTCTCGGTTTCCTTTTGGTGAGCGAGAAGGGCCTCGAGTTTCTTAGCAACGTCGACGGTGCCGGCGCCGAGGTGGGCGTTGACGGCAGCGAGGGCAGCTTCGCGGGTGGCGATGAAGTCGATGGCGGCTTGGCCGGCTACGGCTTCGATGCGCCGCGTGCCGGCGGCAACGGCCATCTCGGCTACGATTTTAATGAGGCCAATTTCACCGGCGGTGCTGACATGGGTGCCGCCACAGAGTTCGCGGCTGTAGCCTCCGATGTCTACTACGCGGACAAATTTGCCGTATTTGTCTCCGAAGAAGGCGAGGGTGCCTTCGGGTTTTTTGTCGAACTCGGTTTCGTAGGTTTCGACCTTGGCATTATCGATGACCTTGGCGTTGACGAGAGCCTCGACCTCGCGGAGCTGCGCGGGGGTGACGGCTTCGAAGTGGGAAAAATCAAAGCGCATGCGATCTGGGGTCTTCGACGTGCCGGCTTGACGCACGTGGGTGCCAAGGACTTTTCGCAGCGCCCAGTGAATGAGGTGGGCGGCGGAATGTTGGCGGGAGATAGCGCGGCGGCGGACGAGGTCGACGCTGAGTTCGGCACGGGTGCCAGGGGCGACGACTAGGCCGGAGGCTTCGGCGAGTTTATGGAGGTGGCGGCCGGCCTTGTCTTTCACGCAATCGGTGAAGTGGGCGAGGGTGCCGTTGATGAGCGCGGTGCCGGTGTCACCAGCTTGGCCGCCCATCTCGGCATAGAAGGGTGTCTGATCGAAGACGAGAAACGTGTCTTGATCGGCGCGGATGACGTCGATGAGTTGCGCGTGGGCGTGGGTGTGTTCGTAGCCTAGGAACTTGGTGGCGGCGAGCCCGGTGGCTTCACCTTCGGTCGCGGCAACGACGATTTCTTTTTTCTGGGCGGCGCGACCGCGGTCGCGCTGTTTTTCCATCTCAACTTCAAAGCCGGCGACCTCGACCGTTAGGCCGCGCTCGCTGGCGAGCAGCTGGGTCATGTCTAGAGGGAATCCGTAGCTATCATAAAGAAGGAAGGCTATCTCTCCGGGAAATTTCCCTCCGCTTGCGTTGGCGCCTTTCGCGGCATGTTCACTGAATAGCTCGATACCTCGATCCAGCGTTCGTCCGAAGCTTTCTTCCTCAGCGCGGATCACGCGGCGGATGATATCTTGTTGGGCGACGAGTTCGGGGAATACGGGGCCAAGCGATTCGACGACGGGAGAGACAAGTTGCTCGAAGAAGCCGGTGGCGAGGCCGAGTTTCTTGCCGTACAATATGCCGCGGCGTAGGATGCGGCGAATGACGTAGTTGCGGCCGTCGTTGCCGGGCATGATGCCGTCGGCGATCGCGCAGCTGATCGTGCGCGCGTGGTCGGCGAGAACGCGGAAAGCGATGTCGGTGTTTTCCTGCTCGGTGAGGCCTTCGCGTTTCGTGGGTACGGTACGGGCGTAGGTCTTGCCGGAGAGCGCGGTGATTTTGGCGAAGAGCGGGGCGAACACGTCGGCCTCGTAGTTGGAGGGCTCAGGTGTGAAATCGGTAAAGCCCTTCGTCGAGGCGTGAATGCCGGCGACGCGTTCGAAGCCCATGCCGGTGTCGACGTGTTTGGCGGCGAGCGGGGAGAATGTCCCGTCGGCGTTGGCGTTGAATTGGATAAAGACGTGATTCCAGATCTCGATGCAGCGCGGGCTGGAGGAGTTGACGCCCTTGCGGCCTTCTACCTCGTCCTCGGAGGGCAGTAGGTTAAAATGGATCTCGGAGCACGGACCGCAGGGGCCGGTGTCGCCCATCATCCAGAAATTGTCCTTCTTATTGCCGTGTACGATATGAATAGCAGGATCGAGGCCTTCTTTTTTGAAGATGGTGGCCCAGATGTCGTAGGCTTCCTGGTCGAATTCAGCGGGGTCGCCCTTGGTTTTGTTGGGCGAGTAAACGGTGGCGAACAGACGCTTGGGCGGGATGCCCCAAACCTTGGTGATGAGCTCCCATCCCCAGGTTAGGGAGTCTTTTTTGAAGTAATCGCCAAACGACCAGTTGCCCAACATCTCAAAGAGCGTGTGGTGGTAGGTGTCGAAGCCTACGTCTTCGAGGTCGTTGTGTTTGCCACCGGCGCGGATGCATTTCTGGGTGTCGGCGGCTCGGGTGTCTTTGGCGGGTTTGACGCCGGCCCATTTGGAGACGTCCGGGGCGCGATCGCCCAGAAAGATCGGCACGAACTGGTTCATGCCGGCGTTGGTGAACAGCAGTCCGGGTGAATCCGGCAGCAAGGAGGCGGACGGCACTATCGTGTGGCCCTGTTTGGCGAAGAAATCGAGGAAGCTCTGGCGGATTTGGGCGGAAGTCATGACAGCAAAAGTAACGACGAAGAATGGTGGAAACGACGCAAAGGGAGTGCCGTTTTCGGTGGAAAATTTAGAGATTCGCGATGATGGCGTCGGCCATCGCGCGAGTGCCGACCGACGGACGACCAAAGGCGATGTCGCCGGTACGCGTTCCGCTGGTGACGGCTTTTTTGACGGCGGCCTCGATGCGTTTAGCTACGGGCTCGAGGTTGAAACTGTAGCGTAACATCTGCGCCACGGACAGGATTTGGGCACAGGGATTGGCGATGCCTTTGCCTGCGATGTCGGGCGCAGTGCCGCCGGCAGGCTCGTAAAGCCCGAAGGGTAGGCCTAGTGAGTTTTTGCCCGTGCCGAGCGAGGCGGAGGACAACATGCCGAGCGAGCCGCAGATCACGGCCATCTCGTCGGATAGGATGTCGCCAAACATGTTTTCGGTCACGAACACGTCAAACTGGTTCGGGTCACGCGCAAGCTGCATGGCGGCGTTGTCGACGTACATGTGGCTCAATGCGAGGTCAGGCGCGTGAGCGGCGCAGTACTCTGTGACAGTTTTGCGCCAGAGTACGGAGGTTTCCAGCACGTTGGCTTTGTCGACGGAACAGAGCTTCTTTTTGCGGGCGCGGGCGGCCGTGATTGCGACTTGCAGGATGCGCTCGATCTCGGATTTTTTATAAACCATCGTGTCGACAGCTTGGACGTCGCCGTCGGGGAGCGTCGTGGTCTGCTTGGGTAGACCGAAGTAAAGCCCTCCGGTGAGTTCGCGGATGCAGACAATGTCGATGCCGTCGGGGATGCGTTCGGTCTTGAGCGGGGAAGCGTCGGTGAGCTCGCGGTAAAGGAGACCGGGGCGGAGATTGGCGAACAACGTAAAGTGCTTGCGCAAGGGCAGGAGCGCGGCGCGCTCGGGCTGTTCCTTGGGCGGAAGTTTTTCCCACTTCGGGCCACCGACGGAGCCGAAAAGAATGGCGTCGGACTCGCTGCAAATCTTGAGCGTGGAGTCGGGGAGCGCCTTGCCGTGGTTATCGATGCCGGCGCCGCCGACATCGGCGGTGGTGTAGGACAAGGTGAGTCCCTCCTGTTGCGCGACGTGGGTGAACACGCGCAGGGCCTCGGTCATCACCTCGGGCCCGATGTAATCTCCAGGAAGAACGGCAAACTTGATAGTCGGCATGGGAAAGGTAAACCGTGACAAACGCCCCCACGCCGAGGCAAGCCGCCTTTGCGGTCGCTTGAAATGGTGCTTCCCGCGCGAGGTGCGGATTGGCAGAACCATGGGTAGGGCGTTTCCTGCCCAGCTTTTTTATGACTGTTGCCCTTTCTGCCTGGTGGTTGCTTGTGCTCGCCGTACCCGTATTGCTCGCGGGTGAGGCGCTGTTACGTCAGCTACCAGTGTTGGCGCGATGCAATATCCCTGCCGCGGTCGCTGGCGGCTTGCTCGGGGCGGCGCTGGTGCTCGGTCTGCAAGCGTCGGGTATGCTGCAGATCACCTGGCAAACTAAAGTAACCGCGGCATGGTGGACATGGCTGGCAACGCCGGAGCCCGAGTGGTTTACGCGCCCGGCTAAGGCGATAAACTTGCCGCTACTCGTGGGGTTTTTCACGTGTGTGGGGCTGGCGGCGCCGGTCAGCATTTTACGTACGGGCGGACGGGCGTTGGTGATTTTATTGGGTGCGGCAACTTTGATGGCGGTGCTGCAAAACGTCGTGGGCGTGGCGCTCGCGCGGGCGCTGGACGCGCCGCCGTTGCTAGGGGTCGTGTGCGGTTCGCTGACTTTGGTGGGCGGACACGGGACGGTTTTGGGCTTTGCGTCGCGGTTTGAAGAAGCAGGTTTCACGGCGGCGGCGAGCGTCGGTGCGGCGGCCGCGACGTTTGGGTTAGTCGCGAGTGGTTTACTCGCCGGTCCACTCGCAGAATGGCTGTTGCGAAAAAACGGCGGCACGAGCTCGCCCGCATCTTCGGCCTGGTCGGCCACTGAAACGACAATCGTGCGCCGTGGGTTGCTGGCCGATGGACGGGAATTTCTGAGCGACCGTAAAACGGCACTCATGCACGTGCTTGTGGTCGCGGCGTGTATCAAGACTGGCGCTTGGGTAAGCTTTGCGCTCAACGCGATAGGAGCGTCCTTTCCGGCTTACATGGGTGCGCTGCTGACCGGACTCGCGCTGCGCGCGGCGCACGATGCGGCTGGGGCGAGGTGGTTGAACGGGGCGACGCTCGCGCGTTTGGGCGGATTGCTCTTGGCGCTGTTTCTTGTGGTCACGTTGACTGCCCTCAACCTCGCGGAGTTGGCGACGGTGGCCGGACCAATGTTGATTATTTTAGTAGTGAATATCGCGGTCTCCCTTGCATTTGCGGCGCTCATCGTTTGGCCGTTGCTGGGACGTGATCATGAAGCGGCAGTCATGATCGCTGGCCTCGTGGGTTTTGGTGTGGGCTCGACGGCGACGGCGGTGGCTTCGATGGACGCGATCGTGCAGCGGCGCGGACCGGCGCCTCGCGCGCAAGCGATCGTGCCGGCGACGGGCGGGTTTCTCATCGACCTCACCAATGCGCCGACGACGACAGCGTTTTTGCAATGGTTACGTTGAGTTTTGGTTTTCGCGGTTGCGCGCCACGGGAAAGCCCGTGGATTGGCGGGGTGAAACTGCATGTGCTGCCCGCTGGGCCGATCCAGACCAATGCGTATTTGTTGACCGCGCCTGAGCGCGGCGAAGCCATTTTAATCGATGCGCCCGGCGACGTTTGGGCCGACGTGGAGCCGATTCTGACCCGCGAAAATTGCCGCCTCACCGAGCTCTGGCTTACGCATGGGCACTGGGATCACACGCAGGGAGGAGCGGAAGTCGTTCGTGCCACATCGGCGCTCGTGCGAGCGCATCGCGACGATCAAGTATTGATCGAGACGCCTCAGGTAATGAGTGCGTTCCTCGATGGGTCGATTAAACTCGAGCCGATTAAAGTCGATCACTGGCTCACGCCAGGCGAGACACTGAATGCGCTCGGTTCAACCATTGAAGTGCGGCACGTGCCTGGGCATTGTCCGGGCAACGTGCTATTTTATTTTAGTGCGACTGGTGCGGCGTTTGTTGGCGATGCGTTGTTCAAGGGCAGCATTGGTCGCACGGATTTACCGCTCGGCAATCACGCTCAACTTGAGCGGGCGATCCGGGCTGAAATTTACACCTTACCCGGGCCTACGGTGGTTTATCCGGGTCACGGTGAACCCACGATGGTTGGCCACGAAATGCAGACTAATCCTTATGTCCGCGCCTGAACACGAACGCTTCATGCGGCACGCGCTCGTGGTGGCGCGCAGCGTCTGGGGGCAGACACAGCCCAATCCGATGGTGGGCGCCGTCATCGTCGAGGAAGGCTGCGTCGTCGCCGAAGGCGCTACAGCACCGGATGGCGGGCCGCACGCGGAACGCGCGGCCTTGCATGTACTTGGTCGCGCGCCGCGAGCCGGCGCGACGCTCTATGTGACGCTGGAGCCCTGTTGCACGCATGGGCGTACAGGTGCTTGCACGGAGGCGATCATCGCCGCGGGTATTAAACGCGTCGTGGTGGGTGCGGAGGATCCCTTTCCTAGACACCAAGGGCACGGCTTTGAGGTGCTGCGTGCGGCGGGAATTGAAGTGATTTCAGGCGTGCTTGAAAATGAATGCACCGATCTGAATTTAATTTTTAACCACTGGGCCGTGCACGGGCAGACGTTGATTGCCGCGAAGGCGGCGGTGACGCTCGATGGGCGCACGGCGTGCCGCACCGGAGATTCGCAGTGGATCACGGGCGATTTAGCTCGAGCGGATGTGCACCGCTGGCGACGGCTTTTTCCGGCCATCGCCGTCGGCGCGGGCACGGTGTTGAAAGATAATCCGCGGCTCACGGCACGGATCGACGGTGGCGCGACGTGGAGTCCGGTACGCTTCGTTTTCGACGGGCGACTGCGTACGGTGAACGACAAGCACCTGCCGCACGTATTTACGGACGAGTTTCGCGAGAAAACGATCGTGGTTACGACCTCCAATGCGGGCCAGGGCTACGTACGCAAACTGCGTGAAATGGGCGTCCAAGTCTGGGTGTGTGAATCTCAGACGCAGCGTGCGCCGTGGTCGGAATTTCGCCGGCGATGCGTTGAGGCGAAGTTAAGCGGCGTCTATGTCGAAGGCGGCGCGCAACTCATGAGTCAGCTCGTGCAAGAGCGGCAGCTAGATTACCTGTTTCTCTACCGCGCGCCGCTACTTCTCGCGGATGATCGCGCGAAGCCGATGCTGACCGGCCTGCGCACCGAGACGCTCGCGCAAGCGGTGCGCATGAGTAATGTGCGCTCGGAGCTTTTCGGCGACGATGTGCTCACGCGCGGCCATGTCGTCTATCCGCCTAAAATCTCCATCGATGAAACTGTTTTTAGCCTCGGGTAACGCGCACAAAGCGGCGGAGTTGCAGGCCCTCGCGCTAGCCGGCGGGCTCGATGTTGAAATCGTCTCTGCGCGCGCCGTCGGCGGTATGCCCGAAGTCGTGGAAGACACCGGAACCTTTGTCGGTAATGCGCGCAAAAAAGCGCTCGCCCTACGCACGAAGTTGCCGACGGCGGCGTGGGCTTTGGCTGATGATAGCGGGCTCTGTGTCGATGCGCTCGGTGGCGCGCCCGGAGTCGAATCCGCCTACTATGCCGGACCGCAGGGCGACGCCGCGGCCAATCTACAAAAACTAGTGACTGTACTGCGCGATGTGCCCGACGAGCGGCGGGTCGCGCACTTTGTGTGCGTCTTACTTCTGCGCGGTCCGGACGGCGCGGAAATGATTTTTGAAGGCCGCTGCGTGGGGCGTTTGCAACACGAGCCGCGGGGCGGTACCGGTTTTGGGTATGATCCCCTTTTTGTGCCAGCAGGTCAGACTTTAAGTTTTTCGGAGCTGGGCGAGGCCGTGAAGAATGGCCTGAGCCACCGCGCCCGAGCTTGGGCGCTGCTGGCGGATTGGGTGCGCGCGGGTGCGACTGTGCGTTAAAGCGCCACCGCTGGGCCCGAAAATGCGGGCGTCAAAACTTTCGACATTAGGCGAAGGCTGGTTTCTGTTGGAGGGCTCATCGATGAAGTCGTTTTATATTACCACCGCGATTGATTACGTGAACGGTTCGCCCCACCTGGGCCACGCCTATGAAAAGGTGCTTACGGACGTGATAGCGCGTTTCCGCCGCCAGATGGGGGACCACGTACATTTTCTCACCGGCGTCGATGAACACGGCCAAAAGGTCCAGCAGAGCGCCAAGAAAAAAGGCATCGCGCCGCAACAGTTCGCCGACGAAGTCAGCGCGGAATTCCGCGCCCTTCTGCCCAAACTCAATATCTCCAACGACGATTTTATTCGTACCACCGAGGAGCGGCACAAGAAAGTCGTACGTCAGGTGCTCCAACAACTCTTCGACAAAGGAGAAATCTACCAGGCCGAGTACAAAGGCTTTTACTCTACGCGCCAGGAACAGTTTTTGCAGGAAAAAGACCGTCTGCCCGACGGCAAATGGCCAGAAATCTTTGGTGAAGTCACCGAGATCGTGGAGTCCAACTACTTCTTCAAATTGAAGCAGTACCAAGACTGGCTCGTGGAGTTCCTGACTACGAACGAAGATTTTATTTTCCCGCGTTACCGCCAAAAGCAGGTGCTGGAATTCCTGAAAGAACCGCTCAACGACCTGTGCATATCGCGTCCACGCGAGCGGTTGGAGTGGGGGATTTCGCTGCCCTTCGACGACGGTTATGTGACGTACGTCTGGTTCGACGCCCTGTTGAACTATTACTCAGCCGTGGCCGACAAGCCCGGCGTTTGGCCGGCGGCATATCACGTGATCGGTAAAGACATTCTCCTGCCGCCGCACGCGGTTTATTGGCCGATCATGTTGAAGGCCGCTGGCATTCCCCTGCCGGGCGGCATCATCGCGCACGGTTGGTGGATGACGGCTGGCTCCAAGATGTCCAAAAGCACCGGGAATGCGCTCAACCCGCTCGATCTCGTGACCGAATTCGGTGCGGATGCGTTTCGGTATTTCCTGATTCGTGAGATGAATGTCGGCCAAGACAGCGACTTCACACGCGAGCAATTCCTCGTGCGCTACAACAGCGAGCTCGCGAATAATTTCGGCAATCTGGTCAACCGTACGCTCAACATGACCAACCGGTTTTCCGCTGGCATTGTGCCCGCGGCGGAACTGGTCGAGGACCCCGAGCGTGAGTTGCACACGCTCTGGGAAACGACCCGCGCCGAAGTGCTGCCGTTGTGCGAAGGCTTTCAGTTTCACGCTGCGCTGGAGAAGACGATGTTTTTCATCACTGCCACCAATGCCTACATCGAGAAACGGGCGCCGTGGAAACTCGGGAAATCCGTCGATGCCCATGATTTTGCCCTCCTCCGTACGTCGATCGCGACGATGGCCGAGGCCTTGCGCCTGGGGAACGCGCTTTTGACGTCGGTGATGCCGGACGCCGTGGCGAAAATCAACGCCGTGCTCGGCTACACGCCAGGCGCAACTTGGAGCGATGAACTCGTCTGGGGCGCTCGCCTTACTGGGTCCAAGGTCGCTGAATCACTTGTACTCTTTCCGCGGCCCGCGCCGCCGGAAAAGCCGCCGGTGGCGCTAAAAAAGTAATTCACCCGCCGCCGATTTTTTTCCGCGTCGCATGACGATTCTGCCGATCAACCCCGCCGCGAATGCGAATCCGGACGCCCTGCGCGCGTTTCTGGACCAAGCGCGTGCGGCAGCGGTCCGGGCAGGGCGGGTAAAGCTCGTGAGCATTTCGCTCGCGGTTGATGCGCTCGATCCACTGGCAGTACTTGAGTCGATCTTCGAACCCGGTGAGCCGCATTTTTACGCGGAGCGGCCTGATATTGGCAGCGCGATCGCGGGCGCAGAGACGGCGGTCTCGTTTGAAGCGCACGGTCCCGATCGCTTTACGGCGGTGCAACGCTGGATCGACGACACGCTCGAGCACACGATTGCCGTGGGCGATGTGAACGCGCCGTTTGGCGGGCCGCATTTCTTTACGAGTTTTGCGTTCAACGACGACGTCGAGGCCGGCGAACCGTTTCCGGCGGCGCGGGTATTTGTGCCGCGCTGGCAGGTCGCGCGTGCCGGGGCGATCACGACGGCGGTGGCGAATCTCGCCGTGGCGCCTGATGCGGATTTAGCTGCGCTGACGGAGCGCGTGTGGCGCGCCCATGCAAAATTCGTTAATTTTGAGTATAACGAAAAAACGTCGTCTGAAACGCAGGGCGCCGTCGTCCCGGTGTTTCGTTCGACCGAGGCGGGCGATTATCGCGCTGCGGTCGCG
>RGAX01000410.1 GCA_009919985.1 Opitutaceae bacterium | reverse complement strand
CGCCTCCGCCGCAACCGCCCGAGGGCGACACCCAACAAGTCGGTGGCAATCCCGACAAAAAACCCGCCGATGCCACCGCGGATCCCTCCTTGGCGATGCCGCTTCAAAAACTCGATCAGCTGCGCAATCAGGATTCTCCCGCCAAACTCTTCAAACTCATGCAGGGCGAGCCTCAGCCCGCACCCGCCAAAAAAGGTAAAAACTGGTGACCACCCGCATGTCCCGCCGCCTCCCCTCCTTCCTCTTGTTCGTCCTCATTGCTCTCGGCGCCGTCGCGTTCGCCCAAGCGCAAACCGTCCGCTGGGAGCCTTTACAAGGCGCCCTTGCCGTCGGTCAGACAAGTGAACTACTCCTGATTTTCGAAGACTGCTCACCTAAGGAAGCGCCCCGTCTGCCCAAGATCGACGGCCTCTCGCTTGATTTCGCGGGCCAGTCCACCAGCACCTCCATCATCAATTTCACGCGCTCGGATTCCGTCACATTTACTTACGCGGCCCGCCTCACCAAAAAACAACGCGTCACCGTTCCGTCCTTCGAAGTTGAGACCAACAAGGGCAAACTCCGCACGCCGGTCGCGACTTACGAACCCGGCGCCGCCACCGTCGGCAACACCGGCGTCTCTCTTGAAAACGCCGCCAACTCTCGACTCGCCGCAGCTCCCACCAGCGTATGGACCGGAGAAGTTTTTAATCTGACCTACACCCTCGACGCCTCGCGCAGCTACTTTCCTGATTTCGGCCGCGGCCAGATCGAATGGAACGGCGAACCGCTCGTCTCCGAAGATTGGTCCCGGCCCGAGCCCCTCGATTTCCGCGCCGGCAACGAACCCCGCACCGGGCTTTCCTACCGCACCCGCGCCATCGCCCGTACTCCGGGCAGCATCCGCCTCAATGCCGTAAGCCAACTCATCAACCTTTCCGTCGGCGTCACCGGTTTTGGCTTTTTTCAACAACGCCAGTACCAGCAATTCTCCATCACCAGCGTCTCGCCCGTGCTAGAGGTAAAACCGCTCCCCGTTGCCCCGGCTGGTTTCAACGGCGCCGTCGGTAGTCTCAAGCTCGCCTCGAAAATCGTGCCGCTCACTGCCGCGGTCGGCGAGCCGATCACGTGGACGCTTGAACTCTCCGGTGCTGCCAACTGGCCCGACATCCCGGGTCTACCCGCCCGCG
>RGAX01000409.1 GCA_009919985.1 Opitutaceae bacterium | reverse complement strand
AAAATGGAAGAGCCCGCCTGAAAAAACCTGATGCAACCCTCCCCGTCCACGAGGCGGATGACTCGCCGCTTGTTCACATCCTCCCCATATCAGCGCGGGGGGCGCCCCAGGCGCTGGCATAATTTAGACCTCACGTCCGCCTCAAATTTCCCGATGAAGCCGGCAACGTAATCCACCAGGTCCACCGACTCGTTCACCACCAGCGGCGTGAGGTCCATCCCGAAAATCACCTGCGTGGCCGCGTCCGTCGAATGCGAATCAAAAAAAGTCGCATTGGCCGAGCGGCGCCCCAGAGTGGCCAGGTCGTAGCGCTTGCCGCCCGCGATTTGCGAATCAAAAATGCCGTTCAGCTTCGCGGCCAAGGAGTCGCGGCCGCTCACGTCCATCACCACCTTGTCGGCATCCGCCAGCCAGTCCAGATCGCGCCAGACTTCGCAGCCGATGACGCGCTTGGGCCGCTGCGAACGCGGCAATTCGCGCAGGGCCTGAATGACTGCCACCACCACGCCGATGTGCGTGTCGTGCTTGTCCGCCAGATTGTGGGTGTAAACCATCTCCGGCCGGGTCGCGGCCAGGATTTTCTTTAAATCATCCTTGAGCGAGGGATCGGTTGGGCTTTTCACGGCGCTGCTGGGGTAATCGAGCTGCAGCATCACGCTGAAGCGGCCGAGCTTTGCCGCCTTGTCCTGCTCGCGCCGGCGGACGGCCATCATCTCCGCATCGGTGAATTTTTTATATTTCCCCACCCGGGAACTGCCGGCGCCGTTGGTGCAGGTCACGCCGCCAAACCATTTCGACCGGCTGGCATAGCATTCCAGAATCCCTTGGAACGCCATGAATTCCAGATCGTCCTGGTGAGCGCCAATGCCCAGGTGCGTGATGCGCTTGAGCGCCGCCCCGAGAGGCTTGCCATCGGGCACCCGGATTCCCGCCGTGGGCTGGTGAAATTTCATAAATTATTTTTCCTCAATGCCGGCAGGCTCGCAGCGGCAACGGCCTGTCCGACCCGCCGCGATTTTTCGTCCGGGACCCGCAATTCGATTTTTTTGGCGACCTCAGGGAAGTGCTTTTTCAAGATTTTCCGGGCCGTTTCAATCACAATATCCCCCCCCTTGCCGGTGGTGACGCGGCCTAGAATCAGTGCCTGCCGGAACGCGTAAAATTCTGCGT
>RGAX01000408.1 GCA_009919985.1 Opitutaceae bacterium | reverse complement strand
AGCGAATCGGCGCCTTTGTCGGGCGTCTGCCCTTTGATGAGTTCGAGGCCTTCGAACATGGCGCCGGTGATGGACTGCAGCTCGAAGCTGCGATTGGTGCCGAGCGTGGTGAGGGAGCCACCGTCGACGGTGACGTTGTTGAGCGCCGGATCCATGCCGCGGATGTTGAAGCGGTAGGCGAGGCCTTCATCGGTTGGACTACCGGCGACGCCAGGGAGACGCTGGACGACTTCGCCGGCGCTCATGTTGGGCAGGTAGCCGAAGGAATCCATGGCGATCACATCCTTCACGTTGGTGGCGTTGCGCTTTTCGGTGATCATGGCGGCGTTGCCTTCGCGCTCCCCGGTGACCTTGAACGACTCAAGTTTGTAGATACCGGCGGTGAGCTCGAAATCGCTCGTGATCGTTTGCCCGGCGCTCACGACTAAGCGGCGGCGCGTGGCATCGAGGCCAATGTAGGTGATAACCAGTTCGTGGGTGCCCTCGGGGATGCCGGTGAGCGTGTAGCGGCCGGCGTTGTCGGAGAGAGCGGAGAGATTGAGCGCGGGGATGGCGACCAGGGCGCCGGTCAGCTGGTTGCGCGTGGCGGCGTTACTGACCGCACCGGTAATCGTACCGCTTGCAGCGGTTTCAGCGGCAGTGGCGACGCTGAATTGGACTAATAAGGCGCAGAGCAAAACGCTCAAACCCGCGCAAAAACGGGTGGCGGCAGATGAATAATTTCGGGTCGGGCAGGCAGTTTTCATGGGGTAAATGCATGAGCTGGCAGTTAAGCAACGGTAAGGAGGGGAGCCTCATCGTGCGGTGGGATAAACACAGCTCGGTGCTGTGTTTTAGGGTGGCGAGAGCGGAGCGAGTGCGTGCGGGCGATGCAATTAAAAATCAGCGAGATTAGCCCTAAGCGCAGTAAAAAGCGGTGGCTTGTGTGGATCGGGGGTTGTCCATTTTGATGGGGGGGTGCTTATTCTCAATACGCTCGCGCCGGTTTTTTTACTAATCGCCATCGGAGCGGGTTTGCAGGCGTCGAAATTTTGGTCGGTGGGATTTTTGAAGGAGGCGAACCGCGTTACGTATTGGTTGGGGTTGCCGGCGTTGTTGTTCACGCAATTGGCGGGGTCCATCCACGGCGTGAGCGGGGCGACTTCGATGCTCGGAGTGATGACGGCGGCG
>RGAX01000407.1 GCA_009919985.1 Opitutaceae bacterium | reverse complement strand
GTACCGGGCGTGACTTTTTCGCCGGGGCGCGTGAAGTCGCCCTTGATGAAGACGACGCTCTCACGGGGCTGCGGGAGCTCGGCCATGATGAGCGTGGTGATGGCTTTGGCTTCGTGTTTCTCGAGGACGGCGAGTTTTTCGTGGAGCGCGGTGAACGTCGCGTTCTCGCCGCCGAAGGTGAGGAATACGGCGCGGCGCTGATTGAGAGTTTGTTTTTCCCAAGAGAGCGTGAGGGCGGTGGCGATGTTTTGGCGGAGCTTGGCGCGAGAATCAGGCGTGGTCTGAGCGCGCCACGCGGGGTATTGGGCGGCGTAGGGCTCAAGGAATTTGGCGAGGTCGGCGCGAACGTGAGAGATGTCGGCGACGAAGGAATCGGCGGGGCCGTTTTCGGAGGCGAAGGAAAGACGTCCGCCGGGGATGCCTTCACCGTGACCATCCTCGACGGTGTTGTTGAAGAACGCGAAGAGCCGGAAGTAATCCTTCTGTGGGAGCGGATCGAATTTGTGGTCGTGGCATTGGGCGCAGTTGATGGTTAGACCGAGGAAGGTGCTGCCGAAAGTGGCGACGCGATCCATCACGGCCTCGATGCGGAACTGCTCGGGGTCGATGCCGCCCTCTTGGTTGATCTGGGTGTTTCGATTGAAACCGGAGGCGATTTTTTGCGCGGTCGTGGGCTGCGCAAGGAGATCGCCGGCGAGTTGTTCGATGACGAACTCGTTGTAGGGCTTATCCTGATTTAGCGCGGAGACGACCCAGTCGCGGTATTTCCACATCTGGCGCGGCGCGTCGATGGAGTAGCCGTTGGAATCGGAGTAACGTGCGACGTCGAGCCAAGGGCGGGCCCAGCGTTCGCCGTAGTGGGGCGATGCGAGTAGACGCTCGACGAGGCGGGCGTAGGCGTCGGGGCGCGAGTCGTTGAGGAAGGCGGTGGTTTCCGCGACGGTGGGCGGGAGGCCCGTGAGATCGAAGCAGACCCGACGGATCAGCGTGGTGCGATCGGCGGCAGGCGAAGGCGTGATTTTTTCAGCGGCGAGTCGGGCGAGGATAAACGCATCGATAGGATTAGCGACGGGCGCGGCGGGCGAGGTGAGCGTGGGAATGGCGGGGCGAGTCGGGGCGACGTAGGCCCAGTGTTCGCCCCAAACTGCGCCCTCGGCAACCCAGCGGCGG
>RGAX01000406.1 GCA_009919985.1 Opitutaceae bacterium | reverse complement strand
CCGTTGACGAGGATGTTTTCTGGAGCGAACCCTTCGGCGAGCGCGGCCCGCAATTCCAGTTCGCTGACAACTTCAACGGGGCGCCCTTGGGCCTGCCACCATCGGAGCAGCGGCCGGACGGGCTGGGTCTTGAACGAGAGCCAGTGGCGGAAAAGAATGGCCGGCTTACGTTCGGACGGCTCCTGAGAAAAACCGGCGGCGATCAAAGCCCCGTCCACTTCGGCAATCCGTTCTGCAATGGGTTCGCCGGAGAAAACGTAGAGCGGCGTGGGGGAAAGGGAAAGCGCCTCGCGAACGAGGCGCTTCCAGAATTGGAGGGTTTCGGGCGGATGTCCGAAATCGAGTCGGGCGGGTTTTTCCGGGGTGGCGCTCACATACCCATGATCTGATAGCCGGCATCCACGTAGAGCACCTGGCCGGTAATCGCCGCGGCGCCATCGCTGGCGAGAAACGCCCCGGTCGAGCCGAGCTCCTCGGGGGTGACGTTGCGCTTGAGCGGCGCGTGGGCCTCATAATGCTTGAGCATGTCGCTGAAGCCGGCAATGCCGCGCGCCGCGAGCGTGTTCACGGGGCCGGCGCTGATGCAGTTCACACGGATTTTCTTCGGGCCCAGATCATATGCGAGGTAGCGGGTGCTGGCTTCGAGGGCGGCCTTGGCCACACCCATCACGTTGTAATGCGGCACGACTTTTTCCGCGCCGTAGTAGCTCATCGCCACGATGCTGCCGCCATCCGTCATCAGCGGCGCGGCGGCGCGAGAGAGGGCCACAAGCGAATAGGCGCTGACATCGTGGGCCACGCGGAAGGCCTCCCGGCTGGTATTCACGAATTCCCCTTCCAGCGCGTCCTTCGGGGCATAGGCCACGGAGTGCAGCAGCAGGTTCAAGGCGCCAAATTTTTGGCCCACGGTCTTGAAAACGTTGGCGATGTCTTCGTCCTTGGTGACGTCGCAGGGCAGGATCAGGGTATCCGCGCCAAACGTGCCGGCCAGTTCCTCGACATTGTCCTTGAGGCGCTCCCCCTGATAGGTGAACGCGAGGGTCGCGCCCTCGCCGCATCCCAGCTCCAGCGCGCGGTCGACGGCGCCCGAAAGCAGGGGAACCACTTCGATATCTCGTGCATTCGCGAAATATCCCGGCGGTTTATCCGAATAAAGCTCGCGAAGCGCGTC
>RGAX01000405.1 GCA_009919985.1 Opitutaceae bacterium | reverse complement strand
TGTTTTTGGATGGCCCGGATCGTCGCCCCGCCCTGGGCGCCGCAGCCGCCGTGGGGCACTCCAATGCCCGTCTGTTCAGCGCGGTGGATTCGCTGCAGGAACGGATTCGGGAGCTGGAACAGGTATCCCGCGCCGCGCTCGTGGAAACGGCGCCGCCCGCCGCGGAGGGAAGCGATGAAGGTCAGGCCCGTCTGCTGGAAGAGGGCCAGCGGTTGCTGAATGCGCACGAGCTGGAAACGGCGCTCGACTGTTTCAACCGGGTGCTGGAGCGCGATCCGAAGCACGCCGAGGCGCTGGTGAAGAAGGGGAGCGCGCTGGAAAAGCTCGGGCGCACGGAGGAAGCCATCGCCTGCTATGACCAAGCTCTGGAGGCCAACCCCGCGTTGACCCTCGCGCATCTGAACAAGGGCGGCCTGTTCAATCGCCTATCGCGTTACGAGGAGGCATTGCAATGCTACGAAGAAGCCTTGCGGACCCAGGAAAAAAAGGGGCCCGGTCAAAAAAGTGTTTAACCCGAACTCCAAAATAAGGGGTTTGGCCGCGGTAGGTAGGTTCATCGAGCAGCGCAGACCGCGCCCTCAGACCGGTAGGGATCGCCGCGCTGCGGCGTCCCCCGGCGCCGAGCGCAGCGTCAGGCGCCGGAGAACGCGTCGCAAGGCGAGTGTCTTATTTCCGTTCGTTCCGCCCTGCTGGGCGGGGGCATCGCAGCGCGATGCCCTCTACCTATTTGGATGGCGGAATCCCATGTTGAAGCCCGTTCCCGAATAAAGATTTTCTACCGCACTGCACCGCGCCGCACCTCAATGATCTTGGCCGTCCCAACGCCCCAGGTAGGGATAGCCGCGCTGCGGCGTCCCCTGGCGCCGAGCGCAGCGTCAGGCGTCGTAAAACGCGTCGCAAGGCGGGTAGCTTGCCCCACTCGTTCCGCCCTGCCGGGCGGGGGCAGCGCAGCGCTGAAGAATTGTCAAAATAGCGCCGCAGGCAACGAGTGAGTTCACTGATGCGACTCTTTCTCATGCTCCCTTTAATAACACATTTGATGCGTTATCTAGGACAACCCCGAAAACAAAGCGGGCGGGTTTCGTGAGAAACCCGCCCGTGGCGAATTAAGTGACAGGTTCAGCGGCCGGCTTACGGCTGGCGCAGGAGATAGAACAACTGGGCGTTCGTCGCCGGCGTTGAGTTCGTGTATTGGTAGC
>RGAX01000404.1 GCA_009919985.1 Opitutaceae bacterium | reverse complement strand
CATCGGATTTCTTTATCTGGTGGCGCGGGAGAAATTGTTGCGAGTTCCGGCACCGCGCTCCGACTGAAGCTGTATTCTAAAATAAAAAAATGGGGCGAATTTTTCCGCCCTATTTTTTCATGAGTGCTTGGGTCGCTTGGGCGGCGGGCCGTCATGAGATGGACCGTCGCTCGGAGTGTGTTCGGGCCGTGGCGGGTGGAGTTCGTCGACGCTGAGGATGCCGTCGCCGTCGCGATCAAGGGTTTTGAGTGCGGTCGTGGCGTGGATGATCTCGGCGGCTGAGAGTTGACCGTCGTGATCGGTATCGAGGGCCATCAGCAATGGCGGTGGTTGATGGGGCGGATGCTTGGGCTCGTTGGCTGGCGCAGCGGTGGGCTTGGCGTTTTGGGAGAAGAGAGCGGTCGCTGCTCCGAGGAGTAGCGCCGCACAAGGGAAGAGGATTTTTTTCATGATAGGTGTGAGTTAACGACGATCATGAAATCACGGATGCGTAAGGGAATGATGTGCGGGGCGCGCAATTTTTTAAGTTCGTGTAAATGTTCTAGCCGACGCGCAGCGTGAGTTCGGCGATGAAACCGTTTGGGTTGCGGTTCTGGAATGTGGCGGTGCCTTGGCAGGCGATGAGGGCGGCACGCACGATAGCGAGGCCCAGACCGGTGCCGCCGGCTTCGTTGCTGCGCGCTGCGTCGGGCCGATAAAAGGGTTCGCCCAGACGATTGAGGGCTTCGCTGGGCACGCCGGGACCTTCGTCAGAGAGATTGAGTTTTACGGTTCCATCGACGGTTCTAGCGGTGAGGGTGATCGGACCGCTCGGCGCATAACGACGGGCGTTGCGGATGAGATTGGCGAGGGCGCGTTCGAGGAGTTCGGCGTCGGCGAGTACGGTGAGTGAGGGATCGAGGGTGATGGAGACGCGTTGATTTTGATCCTCACGCGCGAGGACGCGTTGTACGAGGGGCGCGAGGGTGATGGTGGCGAGTTGGGCGTCGCGCGGGCGAAGACCGGCCTTGGTGAAAGCGAGTAGCTCGTTGACGAGCATGGCCATATGTTGGACTTCCTCACGCACATCGACGATGTGCGGTTGCAGCGCGAGATCGGCGCGCGATTCGAGAATTTCCGTGGCAACTTGGAGACGACCGAGTGGCGAGCCGAGCTCGTGGGCGACGTCGCCAAGGAAGCGTTTCTGGCCGTTGACGAGGG
>RGAX01000403.1 GCA_009919985.1 Opitutaceae bacterium | reverse complement strand
GAAAGTGATGGAGCTCGGCGGCGAGTTTACCGCCGAAGCCGTCGACCTGGGCGAGTTGTTCGGCACTTGCGCGGCGGAGGCGATCGATATCGCCAAAGCGTTCAAGGAGGGCGGCGCGGTCCGCGTCGCCGACGAAGCGCAGTTTAATGAGATCGTGGGCGCGCAGGGCGCGGCTGAGCTCAGTAAAAAAAGCGGGCGTGAGGCCCTCTTTACCGACTTTAATGGTCGCTTCGAGTTTCTGGCCGAGGCCTCGGAGCTTGGATTTTTGCGCGCCGGTGAGGGAAAGGTTTTCCATGTAAGGTAGACGCATGACAGGCGCGGGCGCCGCTGCAAGCCAGACGACCTAGGCTTTGGAAGCGCTGGCGCCGTCGGCAGGATTAAAAAAATCGAGCGGCAACACGTGCCATTGGCCGGGCGTGAGTGCGCCGAGGTCGAGTGTGCCGAAGTGAGTGCGATGCAGCGCGGTCACCTCGTGGCCTTGGCTGGCGAACATACGGCGGACTTGATGATACCGCCCTTCCGTGAGCGTAAGCTCGGCTTCGCGCGGGGAAATCAGGGTGAGCTCGGCCGGAGCGCAGGGAGTTTTTTCCTCGGGCAGCATGAGCGTACCGCTGGCGAATAAAGCTGTCATCTCCGTCGCGCGGTTGGAACTAAGATCGCTGGCGAGCGTCGCGCGGTAGCGTTTGGGGACTTTGTGCTTCGGCGAAGTGAGTCGGTGAACGAGCTGGCTTTGGTCGGTGAGGAGAATAAGGCCCGAAGTGTCCTTATCGAGACGACCGATGCTAGTGATGACGGGATTCCGGCGCTGCCAACGTGTAGGCAGCAGGCTGTAAACGTTGGGCCCCTCACGAAGTTCGTGGGAGCAGACGAGGCCGAGAGGTTTATGAAGCAGAAGTAGAAGCCCGTCTGGATAATCGAGTGGTTCGCCCTCGACGAGCACATCGGCCTCATGAGCTTTTTGGGCCGGACCCTCGGCGATTTCGCCGCGTACGGTGATGGCGCCCGAATCAATCCAATCGCGAGCTTCGCTCCGCGAGCAGTAACCGAGGTTGGCGAGAAGTTGATCGAGGCGACGCATGTACCACGTAGTTTGGGCCGCCTCGCACAGGTGGGAAATATCAAAAACCTATAAAACAGGAAAATTTTGGACTGAAACAAAGTGCCACCCATTAGGCGACACTTTGTTTTTTACCGTTGGGG
>RGAX01000402.1 GCA_009919985.1 Opitutaceae bacterium | reverse complement strand
CGCGCCCACGCCTTTGCCGAAAAACGCGAGGCTCATCAAGGTGATCACCGCCCATTGCGCGCTCACATAATTGCAGCCCACCATGCTCACCGAGAGCAACATTCCAACGACGATCGGCGTCTTGCGCGCCAAGGTCAGAGACTTTCCGCGACGCAACAACTCATCGGAAAACCAGCCGCCCAAAATTCCGCCGCCAAATCCACAGAGCGCCGGCAACGCAGCCACAAAGCCCACCTGCAAGATCGACATCCCGCGCTCCTTAACGAGATAGATTGGAAACCATGTCAGAAAAAACCAAGTAAGCGTGGTGATGCAATATTGCCCCAGATAAATACCCAACAGCATCCGATTGCCGAGCAACTCACCGATGACCGCCCAGCGCACGCCGGCCTTGGACCCAGGCTTTTCACTCGCCTCTAGGTCGATCAAGCCGCCCCCCCGCTCGATGTGCTCGATCTCCGCCGCGTTCGCCGATGGATGTTCGCGCGGGTTGTAAATCAACTTCGGCCAAGCGCCGGCAAATACGAGCCCAAGCGCACCCATGAACCAAAAAACATACTCCCAACCCCAGGCGTGAGCAATCCAACCCATGATCGGCGCGAAAAGCACCGTAGCGAAATACTGCGCCGAGTTGAAAATCGCGGAAGCTTGTCCCCGCTCTGCCGTCGGAAACCAAGCAGCCACAATCCGCGCGTTGGCTGGAAACGAAGGCGCCTCTGCCGCCCCAAGCAAAAACCGCAGCCCAAATAATACCATTACCGCTACGCGACCATCGAAGCCGCCGACACAACCCTGCAAAAGGGTAAACAAAGACCAAAGAGCGATGCTCCAGACATAAATCCGGCGCGAACCCATCCGGTCGAGCAACCAACCTCCCGGGATTTGCGCCAACACATACGACCAAGCAAAGGCCGAGAATAAATACCCCATCGCCACCGCGTCTAACTTAAGATCCTTCGAAACCATTGTGCCGACAATCGAGAGCGTAGCTCGATCCGCGTAGTTAAGCGAAGTCAGTAGAAACAAAATAAAGACGATCACGTAACGCACCTGCGTCCGTGGTACTTGGGTAGATGCGGGCGTCGTTTTCATAGCGCCGTTATTGCGGACCGAGGACATTAATGAGCGCCGCGAGCCGCATCGATTCTTCGGCACTCAAATCCACCAGCGGCGGTCGCACCGGTCCCGCATCGCGGCCGAC
>RGAX01000401.1 GCA_009919985.1 Opitutaceae bacterium | reverse complement strand
TTTCCTTTGCGGATCACGTTGATGAGGCCGACGAGGCCAAGGCCTGCGGCGACGATTTGGTTTTGCAACTCAGGCTCCATGTGGACGCCTGCCGCTGTGGCTAACAAAATGAGCCCACGCCATGTTGAGTTCTGGGACAGCGAATCGACGATTTTAAGTAGGATGAACATAACTATTGAGGGCGGGTGTCAAGTTTGCGCTCGACTCGTTCGATGACGGATCTGGCGCTGGCGATGACGGATAGCATTTCGCTGTTGGCTGTTTTGAGGTGCTCAACGAACTCCTCGGTCTGTTTGTCCATGCGGGTTTGGAGGACGTCGAGGCGTCCGGTGAAGTAGCGGAATAGGGTGAAGACGGCGGCGAGGCCGATGACGAGGAGGCAGACGAAGAGCCAGCGGTCGGATTGACCGCTGGCGTAGTTCGTTAGATCGAGGAGCTGCTTGTCCATTAGCTGTTAGACTGGGCGAGGAGGTTTCCGACGATGGCGGTGGTGGCCACGTTGGCGAGGCGGTCCGTGTTGAGTGCCGCGACTTTTGCAAGCTCGACGGTCAGTTCTGTGCGGACGGCGCTGGCGTTTGCCGCTGCCGTTGGCGCTGTGCTCGGGGCTGTGTAGGCGCTACTTGCTAGGCGACTGGTCACGGCTGCGTCTAGGTTGGCAAGTTTGGTGGAGTTGGAATCTAGCTCGGTGCGGATCGCTGCAACGGTTGGCGCTGCACTCGGGGCTGTGTAGCCGGAAGTGGCGAGGCGCGTGCTGGTGGCGACATCCACGCGAGCCAGCTCCACGGCCAGCTCGGTGCGGGTGGCCGAGGCGATGCTTGCCGCACTCGGCACGGATGGCGAGTTGGTGAGCGTCGTTACCGTTCCGCCGGTGATTTCTTTCGTGGCTGCGCTCCACACGGCTGTCGCGTTCGCGGCGGCTGTCGGTGCGGCTGTGGTCGGGATGCTGTCGATTTTGCCACCGACGCGCTCGAGGTCGGCACGGACTGCGGCGACGAGGGAGACTTCGCTGAGGTTGGTGTTGCCGATTGCGCCGACGATGGCGTTGAGGACGGCTTGGCCGTCTGCTTCGTTGAGGAGGCTACCTTCGACGGCGGTTGCGATCTGTGCTGTTGTCGGCGCGGCGCTGTAGGCCGAGCTGGCGAGGCGGGAAGAAACGGTTGCGTCTATGCGTGACAGTTCGGTCCCTAGTTCTGTGCGAACTGCGGAAGCATTCTGCGC
>RGAX01000041.1 GCA_009919985.1 Opitutaceae bacterium | reverse complement strand
GGAGTTACCGACCGTGGTCAACAAAACCTTTGGAGCGCTGGGCGAAATGGCGTTGCCCTTAGGTTTGCTCGGCGTGGGCGGCTCGCTAGTGACGGTGCGGCTTGGGGCGGGGTGGCGCACCCCGTTGATCGTGGCGCTATTAAAGACCGTGGCCGCGCCGGCGCTGGGCTGGGTGGCGGGGCGCGCGCTGGGGCTGGGCGCCGTGGAGTTGAAGACGGTGCTGATCTTTCTGGCGACCCCCTCGGCGGTGATCTCCTACACGATGGCCACTGAAATGAAGGGCGATGAGCGACTAGCGGCGGGCGCGATCGTGTTGAGTACACTCACCTCGTTGGTGGCGCTGGCGGTGATCGTGGGGGTATTTTAACGCGCTCAGCGAGCTGGGCGCGCACGAGATTTCCGGTTGAGTGTGTTTGGATATGAAACAGCCCGGAATTTGCGTCGGTTGCAATCTGCTGAAACCTTGCCTTGACGGTCGTGTCTAGAGCACTAGCACCCATTCTTTAACGTTATGAAAACCATCTTTGCGCTTGGTCTTACCCTCGCTCTGCTGTCTTCGCCAGCCCAGGCGGAGCCATCTCGGGGTGGCGTTAATAGCCGCACAGGTGATCATGGACGTTCGTATGAAAATTACGGCCGTAGTCATCGTTCTATCAGCTACAGCTTGGGTTATTACGGTCCGGCTTATTCCCTCTCCTACGGTTATTATCCCGCTTCTTACGGTTATTATTACCGGCCTTATCTATATCGCCCAGAGCCGGTTTACGTTTACGATGGAGGCTATTACGACACCGCTGATACTCGGCCCAATTACCTCGGTAATGGCCTTGCGCTCGGCGCCATCGCCGGAGCCATTTTAGGCAATAACAGCGGTTCGCTGGGCCATAGTGCTTGGCGCGGGGCAGCTTACGGCGCCGGCGCGGGGCTTTTAATCGGTGCCATCGCGGACAATAACGCTCGTCGCCGCGAAGCGACTACCTCCGTCCCCTCCGCGCCTATTACCAGTCCCCCTCCACCCGTTCCGGCCGCCGTGGCCCAACCCCGCGTAATCACGGCTCCAGCGACCCCTGCGTCATCGATGGGCGATGCTAATCGCATGTTTGGCCGGAACTGATAGAGTTCCGCCGTTTCACATCCTCCCTCTTTCACTTTCTCATTTTTTAACACCGTACCATGAATACCTCCCTTCGTCTCCTTGCCCTCACTAGCGTGGCTGTGCCCGCTCTGTTTCTTGCCGGTTGCGCGACCGGCGTGGAAAGTCCCTCGGGCGTCCCGGTCACCGAAATGAAAGCCGACGAGCGCGGCTTCGTCTCCGGCACAGGCGTCGAGTCTCAAGACCTCGTCACCGTAACCGATAAAATGGCCCGTGGCGTTCTTGCTATCCCCGAAATTGCCAACGCCAAACAGACCCCGCGCATCGTACTTGAACCCGTTGTCAACGAGACGCGTTTCCCCATCAGTAAAGACATCTTCCTCACCCGCATCCGCACCCAGTTAAATGAAAAAGCCTTGGGCCGCGTGCGTTTCTTGGACCGCGAGATGATGAAGACCCTGGAGCGCGAGCGCGACCTCAAGCGCAATGGCCAAGTCACCGCCAGCGCCGATCCCTCAGTCGTCGAATTCCGCGGCGCCGATTATTTCCTCACCGGCAAACTTCAAGGCCTGACCACCAAGACCTCGAAGGGCACCAGCGATTACATTCTATACAGCTTCCGTCTCACCGACGCCCGCACCAGCGAGATCATCTGGGAAAGCTCCTCCGAGATCAAAAAACAGGGCCTCGAAGACGCCGCTTATCGCTAAAGCCGCACGCGTACCGAATTTCCCGAAAATCTAAAACGGCGGGTGTCGGCCTTGCGCCGCGCCCGCCGTTTTCATCTGCTTTCCCTTCGATGGTAAATCGCCTTAATTCTTTTTCTCGCGTCCTGGCCGCCACCATAGCTTTGGCCCTCCTTGGTCTTACGGGTTGCGCCACGGTGCCTGAGCGTCCCCAGCTTCGACTTACGGGCGACCCGATCATCGATGGCAACACCCACCGCGCTGCCGCACCCATCCAAGATCGCGCCCTCTGGGATTACCGCATCGCCGCCAGCGCCCTGCGTGCCGGCCAGCCTGATGAAGCTAAGCTGCACCTAGACACCGCGCTGCCGTTGATCGGCGGTATTTTGGCCAACGACGCGGACGCGAAAAAAGCCCGTAGCCTGTTTTCTGCCGAAAGCACCAAAACGTTTATCGGCGAGCCCTACGAACGCGTCATGGCCTACTATTACCGCGGCCTCCTCTACTGGCGCGACGGCCAGCCTGACAACGCTCGTGCCTGTTATCGCTCCGGCCAACTCATCGACAGCGACGCCGAAACTACCGAGTACAAGAGTGATTACGTCATGCTCGATTATCTCGATGGCCTAGTTTCGGCCAAACTCGCCGCCGATGGCTCCGACGCCTTTGCTCGCGCTCAAGCCAATGCCAAAAATCTAAAACTGCCCGCCTACGATCCCGCCGCCAACGTTCTCATTTTCGCCGAATACGGCACCGGTCCGCGTAAATACGGCGGCGGCGAATACAGTGAACAGCTCAAGTTTTTTGTTAAAAATTCCGCCGCTCACAGCGCCACCCTCAACGTTAACGGTCAGTCGGTAAGCCTCCCGGCCTACGACGATCTCAACTTCCAGGCCACTACGCGCGGCGGTCGCGTCATGGACTACATTCTCGGCGACAAAGCCGTTTTTAAGCGCACCACCAATACCGTCGGGGACGTCGCGCTTATCGGCGCGGTCATCGCCTCCAATAATCGCAGCCGTGACGGTGACCGGGCCGCCGTCGCTCTCGGCGCGATCGGCCTCATCGGTAAAATCGCCTCCGCTGCGACCACCCCACGCGCTGATATCCGCATGTGGGACAACCTCCCGCAACGCCTCAGCTTTGCTGCACTCCGCCTTGCCCCGGGTGATTATCCGGCCACCCTCGAATTCCAAGACGCTACTGGCCAGACTCTGCGCGGACTCACGCAAACCCTGACCCTCCATGTTGATCCGATCGACCGCGATACCGTGATATTTTTGAGCGAACTTAAGCGCTGATCACGAGTCATACAATTACACCACCACCTCCGCTTACTACTGTTATGAACATCAAAACCTCTCTTCTCTTAGCCGCTACCGCCGGCCTCGTGTTACTTGCTGGCTGCGCCACGCCCGGCCCCTTCACGCCGCAGGACACCACCCGCTACACCGTCGAGAACACCGAAAAATTCGTCCTCCTTGATAAACCCGCGCAAGTCTCTGTTACCTGCACTGGCCTCCAAGAACGCACGCTCGCCGACGGACGCCTCGAAGTCGTCGCTAATGTAAAAAACCGCGAAGCCCGCCGCATCGAAGTGCAGATCAACGCCGTCTTCAAAGACGACCAAGGCTTTACCACCGGCGACGAGACTCCGTTCCAAACGCTCATTCTCGCCGAAAATTCCACCGAGGCCGTCCGCTTCACCGCGATGAACCCCCTCGCGAAAAAATACACTATCCGCGTCCGCCAAGCCCGCTGAACCGCGCCGTCTCCGCCATGAAATCTCTTTTCCTTCCTTTCGTTTTGCCCGCGCTCAGTGCCGTCGCTTTCGCGCAAGCCACCGCGCCCGTCACCGAACCCTCGGTCCCCGTCACCCAGGCCTGGCCTGTTGCCGCGGCCCAACCGACTGCCCCCGCTGAGCAACGACTTTACGGCGCCAATGCCACCCCGCTCATCGCACCCGCCGCCGCTCAGGCCGTCGTCGATAAATTTCGCTCTGCCTACAGCACCGCGAACGCTCCGCGCCTTGTCATCTACGTGAATCGTTCGCTCGTGGACGTCGCGGGGCTTAAGCTGACTGGCCGCGCCGAATCCTACAGCGAGAAATCCGCTGACGGCAAAACGACTTCGACCAAAACTAAAGCCTCTTCCACCTACGCTGCGAAAGAGGCCTCCACGCCCGCGCCTACTCCCACGCTCGCCGATCAACAAACCGTGCGTGATATCGAGCGCCTCGTCGGCCGCGCGTTTCGCACTGGCGGCGCCAAGCTTTCCGATCAACGTATCGCCGGCGTGATGCTCAGCGAACAACCCGGCGCTCGTTTGCTCGGTGATCAAGCCGCCAAGGAACGCGCTGCGCTCGCCCAGTCTGCCGATATCGCGATCGAAGTGCTCATTTCAACTCGCACGTTAATCGCCCCCGAAGTTTCCGGCGACACCACGGTTGCCGTGCCCGATATTCAGATGACCGCCATTCGCTTAAAAGATGCCGCGATTCTGGGCCAAGCCTCAGCGAGCGATGTCCTTGGCGCAGGTGCTGCCCAGGCTGCGAAAAAATTTAGCGCGGCTGACATCACCGAAGCCACCGCGCTCGCCTTGATGGAAGACATGCTCTTAAACGCGAAGTAAGACTCTGCGCCGCGGAAAAATCCGCGGCGGTTGGGCTGATCGATTGCGAGAAGCGGATTGCGCGCACGGCCGTGGCGCGAAACAGTGCGCGTCTTTTCCATGAGCCGCTTCCCATCTTACTTCGCCGAAGTTCGGCCGACACTCGCCTTGGCGGTTCCGATTATCGTCGGCCAAGTCAGCCAGATGCTCATGGGTATCACCGATAGCGTGATGATCGGCCAGACGGGCACTGTGCCCTTGGCGGCGTCATCGTTTGGCGGAAATGTGTTTGGCGTTTTTTATGTGATCGGGATCGGACTAATGATTCCGGTTGCGATGTTTGTATCGCGTGCGCGCGGGGCGTCACGGTTGGAGGATTGCGCGGAGTATCTGCGGCATGGGCTGGCGCTGGCATTTGGTTTCGGCGTGCTCGAGACGCTGGCTATGGTGGTGCTCGGGTGGCAGTTGCACTGGTTTCAGCAACCCCTAGAAGTGCTAGCAGTGGTGAATCCGTTTTTCTGGCTGATCGGCGCGTCGATTACGCCCGTGTTGGTGTACTTGGCGTTACGGCAATTTGCGGAGGCGATGGGGCGGCCCTGGGTGCCCATGTTTATCATGCTCGGAGGCGTCGGGCTGAACATTTTTTTAAATTGGATTTTTATTTACGGAAATCTCGGCGCGCCGGCGCTGGGCCTGACGGGTGCGGGCATATCGACGCTCATTTCTCGAACACTTGGAGCTTGGGTGATTTTCGAATGGATGCGGCGGGATCCGGCGGCGCGCACGGCGTGGCCGAAGCAGTGGTGGGCGCCACTCTCGATGACGCGGTTAAAAGAAATGCTGCGGCTTGGGTTACCAACGTCGGGAATTTTATTTTTTGAAAGCGGTGCGTTTGCAGCGGCGGCAATTATGATGGGCTGGCTGGGCGCCTCCGCGTTGGCGGCCCATCAAATCGCCTTCACGTGTGCGGGTACGACCTTCATGGTAACACTCGGGCTTTCGATGGCTGCAGGTATGCGCGTCAGTGCGGCAGTAGGCGCGAAGGAGCCGGCACGGTTGCGCCCCATCGGATTTAGTGCGCTAGGCTTAGGGGTCATCATCGCGGCGGTGTTCATGGTGATTTATCTCGCGGCCGGGCGCACGGTGGCAGGCTGGTTTGTGGATGATACTAGCGTGGTCGCGTTGGCGGCGCAGCTACTGGTCGTGGCGGCGCTATTTCAAATCGTCGATGGCGCACAGGTGATCAGCGCGGCACTCCTACGCGGCCTGCATGATGTGAAATTGCCGGCAATTATCACGTTTGTCGCCTATTGGGGTGTGGCCATTCCGGGCGGCTATTTCCTTGGCGTGCAGGGAAAATTTGGCGCCGTTGGAATTTGGTCGGCGTTGGCCGCGGGTTTGGGCTTTGCGGCGATTTTCCTGGGTTGGCGCTTCGCGCGCCTGACCCGATCACACGCCTAATTTGGCGCGGACTTCGGCGAGCGTAAGACCGGAAATACGGAGGACTTTTTGGCGAGATTTGTCGCCTTGTTGGAGCGTCACGGCGCGGCGGGGGAGAGCGAGAGCCCCCGCTAGAAATTCGCAGAGCTCGTCATTCGCCCGGCCTTCGAGTGCGGGGGCGTGAACTTTGACTTTTAAGGCATCACCGAGCCAGCCAACGACGGCGTTGCGCGGGGCGTTGGGGACAGCTTTGATCGCAAGCGTACAGAAGGCGAGCGGTGTGGTCATGGCGCTTCCTCACGAATCGCGCGGAGTTTAATTTTTAGGGCTGTCCTATCGAAGTAAGGAAGCAGAGTTGATTTGGGCAAAAGAACAGGACGGAGGAATCGGTCGTCTTCACGGGGAGGCTGTCTGCAACACCGCGTTACCGCGATTACCTCGCGACGATCTTTTAAAGTTCCTTGAACGGGTTAAACCCCTTCAGTCCTGGCCTTCGAAAATCTTTATCGTTACTGGTGGCGATACTGAGTTTGTGGGCGATGGACACGTTGAAACCGTGAATTCTGCTGTGGAGGGAATCGACCAGTTTGGTCAACCAGGCTTGTAGCGCCTCCCGTGCGCGGCCGTCTTTGGTTCTTACCCAATAGGCTAGTTGGGCGATAACGACTGCGCTTGTGTAGCACTCAGCTTTCTCGCGCTCCAACCACACCACCACAGCGGGATCGCCCAGGCGTTTCGCGGGCTGGCTTAGGACATCCGCATCGAGCAACCAGCTCATAGTTTTCGGTGACGAGATAATTGTCGGCGATGTGGCGGTAAATCGTCCATCGGTACGGGACACTGCTTCAGGATTTCAATCCAGTCGCCGACCGGTGCAACGCGGTGGAAGATTAAAGTATCGTCCTCTGCATTAAATTCAGCGCGAAAATGGTCGCCGGGTTTAATCGGCGCAAGCGTCGCAGGGACGGTCAATCGACGTTTGGCATCTAAGGTCAAGAGCATGGCGGGACAATCCAACGTTCAAATTTTTGCTTCAATCAAGTAAGACGTCTTTCCATCGATTCTTGGCGTTGCCGTCACTACTCTAACCGCGGCACTCAGCTGCACGCCCTGTTTTTGTTATGCCAACGCTTCGGCGAGCGCGGCGATGATGTCCTCGACCGCTTCGCAACCGACACAAAGCCTTAAGAGATCGGGATCGAGTTGGCTCGCGGCTAATTCGGCGAGGCCGGCGGGCGTCGTCACGAGGTCGTAGTGCGCGAGGTACATGAACGGACAAATAAGGGTCGTCGTCATGCCGAAGCTTGGACCTTTGGGCAGGCGCAGCCGGTCGTAAAATTTTTCCAAAGCGCCCGGTGCGCGGAGCGTAAAGGTGATCATGCCGCCGGTGGCATCGGGCGAGCGGGCGAGTTTTTCGAAATTCGCGCGACTGGTGGCGTGGCGCGCCCAGAAAACGTCTTTGATGGCGGGGTGATTTTCGAGAAACGCGACGACACGGGGTGTGCTCGCGTGGATTTTTTCAAGGACTAATTCGGTCGCGGCGATTTCGTGCGCGAGGCGCGAGGCGTCGCGCACGTAAAGCGGTTCAAGGACGGGGCCTAGTCGACGGCGAATTTCGGCGGCGTCGGGACGAGCGGGATTGACGGCGATCAAGCCAGCGGTGAGGTCGCCCGCGCTGCCCGTGTATTTAGTAAGGCTGGCGAGGGCGAGATCGGCGTGGGGCAGCACGTCGAGGTTGTAGAGCGAGGCCGTGGAAGCGTCGATCAGGAGCGCGGCGCCATGGTTGCGACAAAGCGCAGAGATGGCGGGAATATCAGGTGTCTGGAGGAGCGGATTGGTGGGTACTTCGGCGACGACCCCGGCGATGCGTTGGCCATGCGCGGCGAAGATGCGCTCGAGCGCTTCGAGGTCGAAAATATCGCGGATATAAACGTAGTCGCCGGGACCAGCGGTGAATTTTTTGAGGATCGCGATGGTATCAAGATAGAACCAGCCAAGCTGGAGCCAAATCGTGCGGCCGCGCGTGGCTTGCAAATCGGCGACGGCGCGGAAGGCCGCGTAGATGGCGCTCATGCCACAATTGGTGAGAAACAGATCGGCGTCAGTGACGGTTGCGGTCGTGGCGGCGTGGCCGGCGTTGAGTGCGCGGGCTAGATGTCGGCGAATCTCTGCTGGCGCATCACCGACGAACATGGTTTCGGGATAAATCGCCGGACGTAGTTCGAGGCGCACGAGGTGATCCTCGGCTTCGCGCGAGGAGATGAAGCCACCCAGGTTTTGCAGATACGTTTTGGCCAGAGCAGCGAGTGGCGCGGAGGCGGCCGGATGAGCGACACCGTGAAGACCGTGTGTGTCGATGAACAACTGGACGCTGGGATGAGCGAGATGTGCTACAAGCTTTTCGGCAATAGCGAGAGACGACGTGAGCCAGAGCGTGTGGGCAGTGAGCGCTGGATTGGCGGCTATAAAGTGTGCGGCGAGTTGACGGGCGAACGGATGCACGACGAAGCGCGGGTAGCCGTTGGCAAGCTGACGGGTGATCGCGGGATCTTTTTCTTCGTAGCCGCGGACCGATCGCATCGTGGGCAGGCTGCAAGAGACCGCGTGCGGGCTAGGCGGGATGGCTTGTCCGAGAGGCAGATGAGGAAAGGCAGACATCTTGGTGAATGGGCGAAGGATGGATCCTTAAAGAGGTAAGAGGCAACCCGCGCCGGTACGCAAGTGAGCGGTGAGTCATTGCCTCCCGCATTTTTCGCCCCCCGATAAATTTAGAAAAATTAAGCCGGTTGTTAGGATGGCGTGGGGCCTGGGGAGCGAATCGGTTTGCCGGGGGGCTAGTGGTCGCGTTGAACGGCGCAGATGAAACTTCTTTCCTGGAACGTAAACGGCGTGCGGGCGGCGCTCGGTAAGGGATTAATCGATTGGATGAACGCAGCTCAAGCCGACGTCATTTGCCTTCAGGAAGTGAAGGCGTTGCCGGGCGATGTGCAGCATGTGGTGTGGCCCTCGGGCTATGATCTAACGTGGAACGCGGCGCAGAAAAAAGGCTACAGCGGGACCGCGCTTTTTTCGCGGCGTAAGCCGATGTCGGTCACGCTTGGGCTGGGTTCGCCGGCGCATGATGCAGAAGGGCGCGCAATCACGGCGGAATTTCCGGAGTGCTATGTGATCGGTTTGTATGTGCCCAATGCTCAGCCGGAATTAGCACGTATTGGTTTCCGCCAGGAATGGGATCGGGCCTTGCTCGCCTACGTGAAAAAATTAGAGCAAAAAAAACCTGTGCTTTTTTGCGGCGATCTCAACGTGGCGCACGAGGAGATTGATCTCGCGCGGCCTAAAGAAAATGTGGGTAGCCCAGGGTTTTCGAATGAGGAACGCGCGGGCTTTCGCGATTTTTTGGGCGCGGGCTTTATCGATACATTTCGCGAGTTTGAAAAAGGGCCGGGGCATTACAGCTGGTGGACGTATCGCGCGGGGGCGCGGGCAAATAACGTCGGCTGGCGCATCGATTACTTCATGGCGAGCGCGGCGCTACGGCCGGCATTGCAGCGGGCTTGGATAGAGCCGCAGGTAATGGGTAGCGATCACTGCCCAGTCGGGCTCGAGGTGAAAATTTGAGCGCAGTCTCAATGGCGGCCTTGTGCTTTTGTACTGCGCAAGCGCTGCCGGGGTGTTGAACTCTGGCAGACCATGAAATTTTTCATATCCAAAATAAATCGAACAGCGGCTTTCGGTCGTTGGAATTTTTGGATGAAAGGAGCGTCGTGATAACGGTATCCGCGGAGTTAAAAGAGCTGATGTTGCGTGCGCCACGGCGGTCCTTGGCAGTGGCAGAGAGTTTGACGGCGGGTAACCTACAGGCGCGCGTGGCGAGTGTTTCTGGAGCTTCAGGTTATTTTTTGGGCGGCCTAACGGCTTATACCTTGGATCAAAAGGTGGCGTGGCTTGGCGTGGATCGCGCCGCAGCCGCCGCGGTGGACTGTGTATCGGCGGAGATCGCAGCGCAGATGGCTCGCGGGGTGAGCGAGCGATTCGGCTCAGATGTGGGTCTGGCGACGACCGGCTACGCGGAGCCAGCGCCCGAGCGAGGCGTGCTGGAGCCGATGGCCTGGTGGGCGGTGGCGATGCGCGATAAGCGCGGGGAATTTTCCGTGACGACCGGGCGGGTAGATTTGCCCGGCTGCGGACGGGTCGAGGTGCAGGCGCGAGTGGCAGATGCCGCGTTGGCGGCCTTGGTGGCGGCTCTGCGAGCGTAGCCTGTTTAACGCTTTTGGGCTAGGCGCGTTGGGTGACGCCGAGGACTTTTTTTACGTCAGCGTATTTTGGAAAAACTCGATGACTTCACCGCTGGGGCCTTCGCAGAAAAAGATGCGAATGGGTACAGGTGCGTGGGCGTTAGTGGTCGCAATCGTTACGTCTTTGGGCTCAGTGGTGATCTTGGCGCCGGTGGCGCGGACGCGCTCGGCGACTTGATCGAGGTGCGCGGTGCGCAGGGCGAAGTGGATGACGGCGCCGTTGGGGTCGGGGGTGTAGGCGAGGTCCTCGAAGACTTCTAGGTAGTTGCCGTCCCCGGTGTCGAACATGCCGGCGCGGTTGGGCGCGGTGCGCCAAGTGATCTTTTCGGCGAAGCCGAGGGCGGTGACGTAGAAGGCGAGGGTGCGATCCCAATCGCGGGTTTTGATGCAGACGTGGTGAAAACCGGTGATCAGGGAGCTCATAAATTTTTGAGTGAGAGGGTGGAGGTAGGCACAAAAAAGGGCGGGCTTTGAAGCCCGCCCAAAGGGAGCAAGGAAGCGATCAGGGTGCGATGCTTTGGACTAGGTCCATTAGAGGCTGAACTTCGGCAGGGGCTTTGACCCAGTTGCTGTAAAGCAGCTCGGGCATGGTGTAGAGGGTGTTGTAGAGCGAGGCGTTGTCGTCGTCGCTGCGGGTGAGGTAGCCGGCTTTGACCGTCGCTCCGGCGAATACGCCGGCGTTTTTGGTGTAGGTCAAAATCGGCGCGTCGATCATTTTGTAATCGGGGTTGTTGGCCTCGGCGGCCTTGGGGCCGATGACGGCTTTGGCGTCGACGCCGAGGCGGAAGCGCTGGCGGAAGAGGAGGCGGGCGGTCTGGTCGTCGGTGAGGACGTGGATGGTCTCGACGTCGCTGGCGCCGAGTTGGAGACCGATGCTGGTCTCGCCGGCGTTGACGAGTACGGGGAGGCTCCAGCGGCCGGTGGATTGTTTCACCATGATGACGCCATAGCCGGCTTTGACGCCGAAGATGAGGCCGGCCTTGAACTGGTTAACGATGATGATGCCCTTGGCTTTGGCGAGGATGCGGGCCGGGATCGCGGTGCGAGGGTCGCGTTGAAAATCTTGCAGGATGGCTTCGCAGGATTCGACGCGGGTCACCAGTTCGGCGCGGTCGGTTTTGGCAAGGGCGCGAGTGGGCGCGAGCACGCAGCACGCGGCGATGACCAAAGGGAGGAGTTTTTGAACGAAGATAAACGGAGACTGCATGGCGCGAGAGCTAAGCATGATATGGCGGAATTGGAAAGCGCGGAGTGGCGGGGGGCTTCAGGGGGGTTAATCGAGGCCGCGGGCCGCAAGTTCGTCCTCATCCCAGCCGAAGTAGTGGCCGAGTTCGTGCAGGTAGGTCAGGCGGACTTCGTCGCGGAAGATACGTTGGTCCGCTTCGGCGTAGTCCCAGAGATTTTCTAGGTAAAGGATGATCTGAGGGGGTTGGGGTTGGTCGTGGATGAGGGAGCTACCGTGGGGGTCGCCTGAGAAGAGGCCGAGGATGTCCTCGGGGAAGCCTTCGGCGAGGGTATCGGCATCGGGCAAGGTTTCGTAATGAACCGGTACGGCGTAGGCTAAGGTACGTAAGGCGGCGGGAAGCGCGCGCTGCGTGGCGGTGACCGTTTCGGCGGCCAAGGCGGTGATTTGATCCTGGGTCACAGCGGCGCGAGGGAGGGCTTTGTCATTAAGGGCGGAGCTCAGTGGCGAGGTCGAATTTTTCGAAACGCTCACCAAGCCACCACAGGCCGCAGGCGACTTCCGCGCCAAGAATGCTCAAGGCTACAAGCGTGCCGAGAACGACGGCGGCGGAGGCACCGATCAGCCATTGAGACGCGAAGATAACCAGGGCGGCGCCAAGGACGGCAGGGAAAAGGGAAATTAGAATGACGAGAAGTTGTCCGAAGACGAAAATAAGACGCTGCCCCATGGCGTCGATGCCGCCGCTGCGTTGGCGGGTGGCTTGAAACCAAGCCGGAAAAAGAAGCGCGGCGGCGTTGGGGATAAGAAGTTGGAGCGCACAGAGCACCGGAATGACGGCGCCGATGCACAGGCTCGCAGTAAGACGGAAACCGGGCGTGAGCCAGGGGACCTTATCGGCCATCGGGGCCAGCGCTAGGACTTGAGCGAGCAGGTTGAGCCATAGTAGGCCGGTGAGAATGGCGATCGGGGTGAGGATTTCACCAAGGATGATCTGCCAGCCTGCAAGCGGGTAAGTTTTTAGAATATCAGCATGAGGCAGATCGCTGCGAAGGTCTTGGCGGGCGAGTTGAGGACCCAGCAATAAGGTGTATGCGGAAAAAATCGCGGTGAAAGTAATGATGATATTAGCGCCAATTACTTGATGTTCGCTTCGCACAATCCACGGCACTGCGATGCAGGTCAGTATCGCGCAGCCGAGCCACACGCGGGCGTGAAAATAAGGAAGCGTGCCTAACAGGTTTTTCCAAAGAAACGCCAACTCCGCACGTCCCGGCCCAGAAAGGCGAAAGGGTTCGCGGCGGGCTTTAGCTTTGTCCTGCCCGAACCGATACGTACCGTCGCGCTGCCGCGCCAAGCGCGCGCCACGTTTTTCAGCGTAAGCGATCGAGGCTTCCTCAAAGGAGGTTTCTTGCCGCGCGACCCAGCAGTAGTGTCCGATTAAAATCAGTGCGGCCGGCCCGACGGTGCGAAAAAACTCTGGGTAGTTGGGGGCCAAAAAAGGAGCGATGACGAGTTTGCCGGGGATCAGCAGCCAATAAAGCAAACCGCGGTCCATGCAGCGCGCGAGCCAGTCTGCGATATCGCCTGGGCCGAAGTCGCCCTCGGGCAATGGGGGCGCCGCATTTAATATTGAGAGGGTAGAAATCAAAAGCAGGAGCGCGACCCCAGCAAGGATGAGCCAGCGGCGATTCGTCGGGTTGGCGCCGTTGTCGATGTGGCGATTGATCGTAAGGGCGGCGCCGGCTAAATGCAGGTTGATTGTCGTCAGGATCAACCACCAGCCCAGCACGTGCGTGAGTGCGCCGCCGCCCAAAAAACTCCAGCCACGTGAGATTAGCGTGAAAATCACGGCCGAGAAAAGAATGCGAATCTGTGCACCCAGTAGACGAAAATGAATTAGCCGCCGCCGCGAAATCGGCGCTGGAAAAAGAAACGCGACCTCCGCTTCAGTAAAAGGCAGTCCGGGCTTTTCTTTGGGTAGCGCCCAGGTGAACAGCACGATCACCAGTAGGACGAGCGCGCCGAAAACACTAAGAGTTGCCGTAAGATTAAATGTAGGGGCGAGTCCCGTAGGCAGACCGGCAGGCAAGGCTGCTAGCGCCGTCGATCCGGCTGAGAGCTGACGATAAACCATTAAATAAATATAGGCGATACCGGCCAGCGCGCCTAAAAAATACTTCGGCTGCTTCAGGCGCCGTAGGCGCGAGAGCAGGATGTTTTTCAGCGTGGTAAGCCGGAGGTAAAGCAGGGCGCCGAGCATAGGAGTCGGTGGCGATTACGTTTAATTTTCCGAACCGCCGGTGGCGCGGATAAAAATTTCTTCGAGGCTTACACCGGTTTCACCATGGGCGAATTGCGCGGAAATTTCGGCGAGTGTGCCGTGCGCAATTTTTTCGCCTTTTTTCAAAATGAGTACGTGCGAGCACACCTCTTCTAGCAGGTGTAATAAATGTGAACTTAGCACAATCGCCGCACCGGCGCGCGCACGCGACAAAATGGAATCCTTCATGCGACGGATGCCGAGGGGATCGAGCCCAGTCAGCGGTTCGTCAAAAAACATTACGCGCGGGCTGTGCAGCAAGCCGCAGGCGATCGCGAGTTTCTGCTTCATGCCGCGTGAGAGTTCGCCCGGTAGTTGATCCACTTTGTCGGCAATCTCCAACTCCTCGAGTAGTGGTTGCGCGAGCGTAGCGTGATCGGCGACGCCGTAGATGCGGGCGACAAAATTGAGGTGCTGGCGAACCGTGAGGTAGTCGAAGAGGCGAGGTTCGTCGGGAAAAAATGCCAGCTGGCGTTTGGCGCCCACAGGGTCGACGGCGAGATCTACGCCATGAATGTGGATCCGACCGGCGTTGGCTGGGATAATGCCGGCAAGACTGCGCAGCGTACTGGTTTTACCCGCACCATTGGGCCCGACGAGGCCGAGGACTTCGCCCGGTTGCACCGTAAACGAGAGATCGCGCACCGCAGTGAAAGCGCCGTAGCGCTTGGTGAGGCCGGAGACTTCAATCATGGGCGAGTAGGCTGTCCGACACTGGTGTTTATACAAGCTTAGTGCGACGAGTGTAACTCCACCTAGCGCGCGACGTCTCATCGGCAACTGACCTTTCGGGTAGTTATTTAAACCTCAAAATCCACCCATGAAAACCTCCGTAAAATTAGTCCTCACCCTCCTCACGCTCGGCCTCACCGCCGCCTCGCCCTGCGCTCAAGCCGCTGAGAAACCCGCCAAGGCCGGCCAACGCGCCAAAGCCGCGGCCGATGAGCACGATAAGATGCTCACGGAAAAACTGAAACTCACCGCCGAGCAGCAGGAAAAACTCGTCGCCATCCGCAAGACCGAGGCCGAACAACTCAAGGCGGTGCGCGGGGATCGCACGAAGATGGCTGATGTCTTGAAAACCGGTCGTGAACAGGTTCGCGCAATCCTCACCCCCGAGCAGCAAAAAGAATTTGATGCAATTAAACCCGAAGTCCGTCCCGGACGTAAGGGTAAGAAAGCAGGCGCCGAATCCTGAGCCGCCCACGCCGCATTTTTAGGTTGGTTTCATCGCCGCGCTTAAAATCCGCGGCGATTTTTTTTTGCCAAGCAACTCATTGAACTGATTCGCGCGTAACTATCCCAGCGGCGTTGCGTCATCTTTCCTAACCGATGAGCTCGGTGCTCGCGGTTTTAAAAAAACTAAAATCCTGTTATCCAAAACTTGTTTATTATGAAAACCTCCCTCCGCCAATTCATCACCGTCCTCGCTCTGGGCGCCGCGGTAATTCCCGTTGTCAGCATCGCGCAAGAAGCGCCTCCAGCCGAAAAACGCGGCCCTGGTGGTCCCGGTGGTGGTGGTGGTCGTGGTCGCATGACGCCCGAGCAGCAAGTCGAACGCCTGAGCGAAGCTCTAACCCTCACGGCCGAACAAAAGACTAAGATTGCGGCGATCTACAAAGAACAAGCGACCGCGATGGCCGCGATCCCACAGGAAGAGCGTCGCGAAAAAATGATGGATATGATGAAGGCCACGCGCGAAAAAATCCGCGCCACGCTCACGCCCGAGCAGATGAAGAAATTTGACGAGATGCCTCCGATGGGCGGCGGCCGCGGCGGCCCTGGCGGTCCTGGCGGTCCTGGCGGTAAGGGCGGCGAAAAGAAACAGCAGTAATCAGTTTTGTAGCGCGCAGCAGCGCTCGGCCGCCGCCAGCCTTCGGGCCGACGGCGGTTTTTTGTTTTTCGGCTCGGCGGGTGGCGTGCTGCGGCGCAGCGTCCGTCTATGGCTGAGCACAAGCACATCGTAATCGTGGGCGGCGGGGCAGCGGGATTTTATGCGGCCATCGCGGCCGCGGAGGGGTTGCAGGCCGGAGTGCTCGCTGGGACGGGCCCGGGTGGAACGGTGACGCTGTACGAGGCGACGGCACACCTGCTGGCCAAGGTAAAAATTTCCGGTGGCGGTCGATGCAACGTTACACACGCCTGTTTTGAGCCGCGCGAGCTTGTGAAAAAATATCCGCGCGGTGGCCGCGAATTAATTGGGGCATTTTCGCGCTGGCAGCCGCGCGATACCGTGGCGTGGTTTGCGGCGCGAGGCGTTACGCTCAAAACCGAGTCCGACGGGCGGATGTTTCCGGTGACGGATGATTCAGCGACGATCGTAGACTGTCTACAACGCGCAGCGAAGGCGGCGGGCGTGCGCGTCGTGACGAGCACGGGCGTACGCAACTTGACGCGGCGCGAGAAGGATTTTGCGGTAGAGTTGACCTCGGGCGAAACCCTCCACGCGGATCGGGTGTTGATTGCGACGGGTGGCAACAAATCTTCAGCGGGACTCGCAATCGCGCAGGCCGTGGGGCACGCGGTGGAGCCGGCTGTGCCATCGTTGTTTACGTTTAATATCGCGCGCGATGCGCGGCTGGAAGGACTCGCGGGCGTGGCCGTAGAGCGCGTCGAGACGAGCGTGCGCGGCACCAAATTGAAAGAGCAGGGGCCGCTCCTAGTGACGCATTGGGGCGTGAGCGGGCCGGGGATTTTGAAGCTCTCAGCGTGGGGCGCGCGAGAGCTGGCGGCGATGGATTACAAGTTCACGCTCGTAGTGAATTTTTCACCCGTTCACACGCGCGAGACGCTGGTCAAAGAGTTGGCGGCAGCGCGGGAGAAAAACTTGAAGAAACAGGTGACGACCTGGAGTCCGGTCGCGGGCCTGCCGCAGCGGTTTTGGGAGCGGCTAGTAGTGGCGGCCGGCATCGGCGCGACGACGCCGTGGACAAATGTCGGCAATGCGGCCCTCACAAACTTGGCGGCACAAGTGTGCGCGGCGGAGTTCTCGGTCAGCGGCAAGAGCATGAACAAAGATGAATTTGTAACGTGCGGCGGCGTACGCTTGCGCGAGGTAGATTTTCGTACGATGGAAAGTCGTTTGTGTCCGGGCCTGTACTTCGCCGGTGAAGTGCTGGACGTGGACGGTGTGACCGGTGGATTTAATTTCCAGGCCGCGTGGACGACGGGTTGGTTGGCCGGTCGGGCGATGGCCGGCTTAGATTAAGCGTAATCATTTTAATTACAAAAATTTCGGCAGCAGTTTTTGTGTATGAAGCACTTAAAGAATCAGTTTGGGTTCGTCTTGATCGCTTTCACAGGGTTGCTCTTTGAGGCGGGCTGCGTGAGCCAGATTGCCCGTAACGAAATGACACGGCAAAACGAAGCCGACTTAAAAAACGGCAAGATCACCCCGGCGCAGTACCGGCAGCAGCGCGATGAAATCGATCGCAACCTAA
>RGAX01000005.1 GCA_009919985.1 Opitutaceae bacterium | reverse complement strand
TGCGCGGCGGCGTGCAGATGCTCAAGGCGTAAACAGAGTCCTAAGTTTAACGTTAGACCTTAAACAGCATGAAAACGGGCGCCAGGAGCAAGCGTGCCTTCATGGTTTTGCGGGCCTCGGGGCGACCTCTTTTTCGGTGTCGTTGAGGAATAGTAATGTTTGGCCTTTTTGACCCAGGCGCAGGGCGTTGAGTTGTTCTGGGAAGGCGTCGCGCAGGACGCGGTGCGACAGACGTGCTCCGGTGGGGCCGCCAGGGAGCGTGCAATCAAAATAGATCCAGAGGTGTTGCGCGTTATCCTTGAGCTCACGGCCGAGCAGATAAAGGACGGGTGTAGTGCCGTCAGCTGCACGCAAAAGAAAAGTGGCGCGGAGGTAGGCGAGCAGGGCGAGATCGAAAGCGGGCGGTGCCGTGCGGGCTAGGGTGATGGGGTAGCCAGCGTGCGCGGAGAGAGCGGCCTCGAGGTCGTCGGGGTAAACACGGAGGGCGATTTCGAATTTTTGGGTTTCAGAGCGAAAATCGGCTTCGGCGTAACTGGTGCGAATTGGATGCGCGTGAGCGGCGGGCATGAGCGTCGAGGCGAGGACCAAGCCGAAGAGCGCACTCAGGCGTGATGCGGCGCCCCATGAAAATAAACCTGAGGGTATTAAAAAAAATTTAATCACAGCACTATGTACTTAAAATTTACCTTGGAGCGAGAAGGACAGGTTTAAGGCCGCTTCGTGGGCCGGGATGATTTGGCGACTTATGTTCGAAAACAGGGAGTGCGTTTGATTCCAGCTTGGATTATACGATCATTAATTTACTCTTCATTCATCGATGTCCTTAGTAAATACATTCCCTGACGCTCTTGCTGCGCACGGGGCAAACGACGCCCGATCTCTGCTGCAAAGCGAGTTGGTGGCGCATCGAGATCTGCTGCTTAAATTAGCAGGCAAATACATCTGGTGGTTTTCAGCCGAGGAATCAATGGACTTTCCTGAGCGAATCATCGCTCAGGTGATGAATATTGGGGTTTTATCCGATGTTTGCCTCTTGGTCGATTCATTGGGCGAGGACCGCCTGATCGTTGTCTTACAACGAGCTGAAGCTGGACAGTTCAGCGCTCGGTCGTGGCATTATTGGCATTACCGTCTAGGACTCGCTAGGGCAGGCAATGTCCCGCCGCTTCCGATCCGACACATTCCAGAGGCTCTATGAATAAATTTCAGCCGCAGTTTAGCATGCTGCCTTCTGAACAGCTTAGACTTTGGCCGGAGTTGAAGCCAGTATCGGGCTTGGGATACGTTTTGTATGGCGGTACCGCGATTGCGCTCAGGCTGGGACACCGCACGTCGGTTGACTTTGATTTTTTTGCATCGGCTCCATTAGACCAAAATCGCTTAAGGAAAGCCCTGCCCTTTCTTGCGAAATCAACTGTACTACAAGAACAAGAAAACACCTTAGAGGTATTATCCGATTCGGGGGTTAAGGTGTCGTTTTTCGGTGGGCTTGATTTTGGGAGAGTCAAGGATCCGGAAAGAACCGAAGACGACGTTTTGGCCGTTGCGTCCCTTGACGACTTAATGGCGACAAAGGTTAAGGTCATCCTTCAGCGAACCGAATCTAAGGATTATAGAGACATTGCTGCTTTGATTCGCGCCGGGGTGAGTGTGGAGATGGGCTTGGCGGCAGCGGAGCAGATGTATCACCCCACATTTCCTGTTATTCATGCCATAAAGGCTCTCACGTATTTTGTGGGGGGCGATCTCGCTCGCTTGTCTGTTCAAGATAGAAACGAATTGGTGGCGGCAGCGAGTCGAATACGTACGTTACCAGCGAGCGCACCCGTGTGCTCTGATTTGTCGCGTGGTGTTGCCAATCCTGCAATGGATCGTTTCCAAAAATAAAAAAAAGGGCGGGCTTGGTGGGCCCACTCTCAAAAAGCGTTACTTGGTTTCTTCGGGCTTTTTTTCGTCCGCTTTGGCGTCAGATTTTTTATCCGAGGCCTTTTTGGATTTTTCAGCTTCGCCTTTCAGCTCCTTCATGGGGCTCGTGTCGATGGGCTCTTTAAACAGTTGGAAGCGGCTCTTGATAGGGCGCCGCGGCCAGAAGTTGTTTTCGACGTCGGCGTCACCGATTTCTTCATGCGGGTCGATTTGCAGGGCCTTAACTTCCTTCTCAGTCATGATGAGTTTGGCGGCCTTGGCGTTGTCGACGCGCCAGATTTCGGCCGGGATGCGGAGCTCTTCGGTGGAGCCGTCGGAGTAATCGATTTTTAAAACGATCGGCATGACCAGCCCGCCGACATTGCTAAATTCGACGAGATAAAAGTTGCGTTTGGTTTTCAGGATCTCGGGTCTGACTTTGTCTTTGGCGAGGGTTTTAAGGAGCTCCTCATATTTCTTTTTGTCGCTCGGTAGAATCGTGGCTTCGTCGTAGTCGTTGTAGAAATCGCGCAGCTCGGGGTAGGCGTCGATTCGCTTGGGCAGAGTGGCGTTGCGGGTCTGCGCCGGAGTGCGGGGGCGGTCCGCTTTTTCTTGTTTGGCGCGCGGTTTCTCGATCGCGGGGTCACGGGTGTCGAGGGTGTAGGCCCGGACAGCGTCCAGCGAGATGTCGACGTGGTCGTTCGTGTAGAACCAGCCGCGCCAGAACCAGTCGAGGTCTATGCCGCTGGCGTCCTCCATGGTGCGGAAGAAATCCGCGGGATAAGGGCGTTTGAAGGCCCAGCGCTGAGCGTAGGTTTTGAAGGCGTGGTCGAACAGATCGCGGCCGAGGATAGTTTCGCGCAGAATATTAAGGGCGACGGCGGGTTTGCCGTAGGCGTTGGGGCCGAGTTGAGCGATAGATTCGCTGTTGGTCATGATCGGGACTTGGCCCTCGCCGGTCATGTAGCCTACCAGGTCGCGGGCTTCGGCTCGGCGTGACGGGTAGTCTTTTTCCCATTGCTGTTCGGCGAGGGTTTGCACGAAGGAGTTGAGGCCTTCGTCCATCCAGGTCCATTGGCGCTCGTCGGAGTTGACGATCATGGGGAAGTAATTGTGGCCGACCTCGTGGATGATGACGGAGATGAGGGCGTACTTGGTGGCCTTGGAGTAGGTGCCGTCTTCGGTGGGGCGGGGGCCGTTAAAGCAGATCATGGGGTATTCCATACCGCCAATGGGGCCGTTGATGGATTGGGCTACGGCGTAGGGGTAGGCGAAGGTGTGTTTCGAATAAATATCGAGCGTGTGGATGATGGCGTGGGTAGAGTATTTCGACCAGAGCGGCTCGGCTTCATTCGGGTAGAACGACATCGCCATGACGGGCTGTTTGGGGTCGGGCGAGACGTGGTGGGGTGCACCCATCGCGTCCCAGATAAATTTGCGCGAGGAGGCGAACGCGAAGTCGCGCACGTTGTCGGCTTTGAAGATCCAGGTTTTGGTGCCGTTGGGTTTGCCGGTTTCGGCGGCTTTGGCTTCAGCGGGAGTGACGATGAAGACGGGCTTGGGGGCGGTGGCGGCAGCTTTTAGCCGTTCGCGTTGCGTTACGCTGAGAACTTGTTCGGGGTTTTGCAGGACGCCGGTGGCCGAGACGATGTGGTCGCTGGGGACGGTGAGGCGCACCAAGTAGTCGCCGAACTCGAGCGTAAATTCGCCGCGGCCGAGGTATTGTTTGTGCTGCCAGCCCATGGTGTCGTTGTAGGCGGCCATGCGGGGAAACCACTGAGCGATTTCGTAAAGGTAGTTTTTGTCTTTCTCGAAATACTCGTAGCCGCAGCGCAGGGAGAGGAGCTTGGCGTTGTTGATGAGGTAGGACCAAGTGACTTTGAAGGTGATCTTGGCACCAGCGGCGAGGGGCGCAGGCAGGTCGATGCGCATCATGGTCTTTACGACCGTGTGCGGGAGGGCGGCACCGGCTGCGTCGGTGACGGCGGAGATTTTTAAATCGCTGTCGTAGCTTTCTTGGAGGAGCAGCGCTTCAAGACTCGCGTAGGGAAATTTGTCGAGCGGATTGGCGCCGGGCGTCGCGCGGGGGCTGGCAGAGGTGGTGCGGTTATCGGAGTCGTGGGCGAATATGTTGGGATCGAGTTGGAGCCAGAGGTAGGCGAGGGCGTCAGGGGAGGCGTTGTGGTAAGTGATGGTGGCGGCGCCGTTGAGGGATTGCTTGGCGTCGTCGAGGCTGGCGTCGATCACGTAGTCGGCGCGTTGTTGCCAATAGGCGTGGCCGGGGGCGCCGGAGGCGGTGCGCTGCTCGTTGGGCGTGGGCAGGAGCTCTTCGAGTTGACGAAATTTATCGGTATGTAGCGGCTTGGAAGTGTAGGGCTGGGCGAGCAGTGTAGCGGTCAGCGTGAGGGCTAGCGCCGTGGCGGAGAGGGTAAAACGCATTAGACTAAAGAGCCACTTGCATGCCGCGTGGCAAAAATAAACGATTCTTTGTGTGCATGAGCTTGGGTGGGACGGCCGCGGCGACTAAGCGCAAAAAAAAGCGCCGGCGGTGAGGCCGGCGCTGAAGGTGAAAGCGCGGCGGGGCGTTCGTTAAGTTTGTGGCCTTTGGCGGTGAGGATCGCGGTCGTGTCGGGGCTCATACCGAAACGGTCGTAGCTGATGTCGGCGGGCTGCCACTGGTGGTGGAAGCGCGGGAATTCCACTGCCTGCATGACGCTCATGTTGTGATCGAGCACATTGGTGATGATCTCCAGCACGGTGTTGATGATCGTGGGGCCGCCGGGGCTACCGGTGACCAGCACGAGCGCGCCATCTTTTAGCACGAAGGTGGGTGTCATGGATGAAAGCGGACGTTTGCCAGGGGCGATGGCGTTGGCGGGGCCCTGCAGAAGGCCAAACATGTTTTTGACTCCGATCTTCGAGGTGAAGTCGTCCATTTCGTTGTTCATGAGAATGCCGGTGCCGGGGATAGTGACGCCGGATCCAAAGCCACCGTTGAGCGTGTAGGTGTTGCTGACGGCGTTGCCGGCGGCGTCGACGATCGAGTAATGGGTGGTCTCGGTGGATTCGGCGGCGTTGAGACGCGAGCCGTGAGCGGTGATGGGTTTCCAACCGGCAGGTTTGCCGGGGGCGAGGCCGTCGCTTGGCGTGGCTTTGGCGGGGTCAAAATTTTTCATGAGCCCGGCGAGATAAGCGCGATCGAGGAGGCCCGCGGTGGGAACGTTCACGAAATCAGGATCGCCCAAGAATTCGGCGCGGTCGCGGAAGGCCCGGCGCATGACTTCGATGAAGAGGTGATATTTAGCAGCGGAATTGGCGCCGAGTTTGGCGACATCAAAGGGCTCTAGCATCCCGAGCATCTGCAGGACAGCGATGCCGCCCGAGCTCGGTGGAGGCATGGTGACAATCTCGTAGCCGCGGTAGCTGCCGCGCAGCGGCGTGCGCTCGACGGCGGTATAACCTTTGAGGTCGGCGAGGGTAATATTGCCGCCGTTTTTGGCCATGGCCTCGGCGATCAAGCGCGCGGTTTCGCCTTCGTAGAATTCGCGCGGACCGTGTTTTTGGAGGCGGCTAAAGGTGGCGGCGAGATCGGGTTGGCGCCACAGAACGCCGGTCTTGTGAAACGCCCCGTCAGCGAGGTAGATGCGCTTAGACTCGGGAAATTGACCGAGCAGTTTGGCGGCGGCTTTTAGCCCGGCGGCAGTCGCTTGTGAGACAATAAATCCTTCGGCGGCGAGTCGGCGGGCGGGTTCGCAAATGTCGGCCCAAGTGACTTTGCCGGAGCCGTATTTTTGCTGCGCAAGCGCGAAGCCGGCGACCGAGCCGGGGATGCCGCTAGCGCTCCAACCGACGGTGGAGGAACCGGGGCCCGGTTTGATGACGTTACCATCGGCTCCCACATACATGTCGCGGCCGGAGGAGGCGGGCGCGGTCTCGCGGTAGTCGATGGCGATGTCGCGGCCATCGGCGAGGTGGATCATCATGAAGCCACCACCACCAATGTTGCCGGCAAACGGAAACACTACGGTGAGGGCGAGGCCGACAGCGGCGCCGGCATCGACGGCGTTACCGCCTTTTTTGAGGATTTCCACCCCGGCTTCAGAGGCGAGGACATGGGCGGAGGTGACAAGAGCGTGTTCGGCTTCAACGGCAGTGCGTTGCGCGTGGACGAGGGGCGAGGAGGCGAAAACCAGCGCGGCGCTGGCGAGCCACGTGGTCAAGCGACGGGGAATCTTCATGGTGCTTGTAGACTCTGCGCAAAAACCAGTGGCGCAAGCGGAACTTACCAACGCCCCACCGCAGGCATCCGCTGCCCGCGCTCTCGGCTTCGGGGTGTTGCGCCCCCTCTCCTAAATACCTCCCGTATTCGCCTACGGGTCGTGCGGCGACCCACATTTTCAAATAATAAATTGATACAATAATATTGATAAAGCCGTAAAATAGCTAGTAATTAATATAATGGTATCGCTTAAATCTGCTCCTGAGGTCCTTGCCGAACTCGCAAAAATGGTGCGCGTCCAGCGATTGAAACGGGGCTGGACTCAAACCGATATGGCCCGGAGGGCAGGGCTTAAACTGCCCACTTACATCGTATTTGAGCGCTCGGGTCGAATATCCTTACTGAGGTTCCTGAAGCTTCTCGACGTACTCGACCTCATGAAAGATATTAACGAAATCGGACGGATAACCGACCAGCAAGCTGTCCGTCTCGCCGATTTGATGCAGGAGCGTAAACGAGGACGCAGGACATGATTGCACTCAGCGTTAATTACCTCGGTACGAAGGTCGGAACCTTGGCGGAGACCCGCCAAGGAATCGCGTTCGAGTTCGATCCAGCCTTTCTCGCGTCGGGACACGATCTCTCGCCGCTGAATCTCCCGCTAAGGACTGGAATCCACCAAAGAGATGGAGTCGGGAGTATGCGTCTCCTCGGCCTGTTTGAGGATTCGTTACCTGATCGGTGGGGAACTAGAATCATGACAGAATGGTTCCGCAAGCACGGCGTCCCAGAGCATTCCATCACCCCGCTCGCTCAACTCGGGTATGTCGGCTCCCGCGGCATGGGTGCCCTCACTTACGCACCGGCTCAAGAAATCGCGGAATTCTCAACCGAGCATTTTGCGCTGAACCAGATTTTTGAAGCCTCAGAACAGGTAGAAAATGGCGGACTGATAGATCTCAACCTCCTAGCCCACGTGGGCTCCCCTGCTGGTGGCGCACGCTCGAAAGCGTTGATCGCAATTTCTACGCAAGCCGCACACCCCATGGTCGCTGGAGACGGCACACTTCCGCTGGGCTACGAGGCTTGGTTGGTGAAATTTAGCGGACAGCGAGATCCTAATGCCGGAGTGATGGAACAAGCCTACGCACTCATGGCTCGCGCCGCAGGCATTGATGTTCCTGAGACGCGGCTCTTGCGAACGGAACGTGACGGCGTGCTCAATCAGCATTTTGCCGCTAAGAGATTCGACCGGATCGGCAATCAGCGCATCCATCATCACACGCTCGGTGGTATGACACACTTTATGAGTGGCGATTTGAGTTACGAAATGCTGCTTCGCGCGACCCGACGCGTAACCCATGATGAAGCCGAGGTATGGAAAGCCTTTCGCCGTGCTGCGTTCAATGTACTCGCTAGCAACCGAGACGATCACGGCAAGAACCACGGATTCATTTACCACAATCGGCAGTGGAAGCTGGGGCCCGCCTACGACATCACCTTTGCGAGTCAACGTATGCTCGCCGAGCGAGGCTTGTCCATTGCCGGCGAACGGCGCACGGCGGGTATAGCTGAACTCGGCAAACTGGCGACAACAGAGGCTCTGGATCGACGCCAGGCGAACGACATCATTGAACAAACCCGGCACGCGGTCTTAAGATGGCGAGAATTCGCATTTGCGTCCGGCGTTCCGGAAATTAACGCAGCCGAGGTGGAATCGGCGCTGAAACTTGGCTAAACAGAAATGAGATTTTCCGAACGCTTAAGTGCCCAGTAAATAATAATCAGTTGGAGACTTGTTTTGTAACAGAAACTTAACTAACTTTCACACGTATGAACATCTCCTCACCAAGTAATTCTGCGCAAATTACCACGCGCGCTCAGTGGCGGTTTTTGGCTGCTCTGCCTGTCGCCGCGTTTCTGGCCAGCGTTTCTTCCTCGTTGATCGGCCAGACGGCGCCCGCCGCCAAACCCGCTGGCGAAGAAATCATTAAACTCGAAGCCTTCATCTCGACCGGCTCGCGTTTCAATAACCGCACCGTGACGGAGTCGCCCGTGCCGATCGACATCGTCACCAGCAACGACATCAACCAAGGCGGCTACACCGAGACCTCCCAAGCCATCCAGGCGCTCGTCCCGTCGTTTAATTTCCCGCGTCCCTCGCTCACCGACGGCACCGATCACATCCGCCCCGCCACGCTGCGCGGCCTCGCGCCCGACCAGACCCTCGTGCTGATCAACGGCAAACGCCGCCACACCAGCTCGCTCGTCAATCTCAACGGATCCATCGGCCGCGGCTCCGTCTCAACGGATTTTAACGCCATTCCGACCTCCGCTATCGGTAGCATCGAAGTGCTCCGTGACGGTGCCTCCGCGCAGTACGGCTCCGACGCCATCGCTGGCGTCATCAACGTCATCCTTCGCAAAGACATCGGCTGGGGTTCCACCGTTGCGTACGGTGCCACCCAACGCGGCGACGGTCGTGATCTCAAAGTCGACGCCTACGCCGGGACCAAATTTGGCAAAGGCGGTTCGCTCTTCCTTACCTCTTACATCCGCAACCACAGCCCCACCAGCCGCATCGAAGCGGATACACGCCAACAATACTTCGGCACCAATGCCGCGACCGGCGCCAAGACCACCATCTCCGGTAACTACGGCTCCGGCACCGGCCTGAGTGCTGCCAGCGGCACGCTCGATCCCCGTGAAGCCACGATCAACCGCTTCAACCACCGCTTCGGCGACCCGCGCTCCAAAGAGCAAGGCGTCTGGTTCAATGGCGAACTTCCCCTCGATAACGGCCTCGAATTTTACTTCTTCGGCGGCGGCAGCATCAAACACTCCGAAGGCGCGGGCTTCTTTCGACGTCCCGGCCAGGACAACACCATCCGCGCTATTTATGCCAACGGTTTTCTCCCGGTCATTCAGGCCAAGGTGGCCGATTACTCCCTCGGCGCCGGCCTCAAAGGCAAAGCCGGTGGCTGGGCCTGGGACCTCAGCACCGTCTACGGTAGCAACGTCCTCAATTACGTGACCGCCGAATCTGAAAACGCGACCCTCGGCACCTCGAGTAAGACCAGCTTCAACGATGGTAAACTCACGTTCAATCAATGGACGTCCAACTTTGAAATCACCAACCAGTTTGAAGTTGGATTCAAATCCCCGCTCAAGGTCGCCCTCGGCACCGAACTGCGCTGGGAGCAATACGAAGTCGGCTCAGGCGAACCTGATTCTTACCGGGACGGTGGCGTTCGCATTATCGATGGCCCTAACGCAGGCGCCTTGGCTCCGGTCGGTGCCCAGGTCTTCGGTGGCTTTAAACCCTCCGATGCGGGTTCCCACAGCCGTGATGCCAAATCGGCCTACGTTGATTTCGAGCAAAACATCACCGAGCAATGGCTCATCTCCGCGGCGGGTCGCTTTGAACAATACAGCGATTTCGGCACCAACAGTACCGGCAAACTCGCTACCCGTTTCGCTGTCACCAAAGCGTTCGCTCTGCGTGGCTCACTTAGCTCCGGTTTCCGCGCCCCTCACTTGGCGCAGCAATGGTTCAGCTCCACGGCCACCAATAACATCGGTGGGGTGCTCCTCGAAGTGAGCACCTTCCCGGTTTCTCAGCCCCTCGCAAAGGCCCTCGGCGCCTCTGACCTGAAGCCCGAGAAATCCACCAGCGAGAGCATCGGCTTCACCTCCGAGCCCTTCGCCAACTTCTCCGCCTCGGTTGATTTCTACCGCACCAATATCAAGGACCGCATTGTCCTTTCCAGTAATTACACCGGCGCGGCTGTAACTAACTTCCTCACCTCCCAGGGTCTGCCCGCGGTCGGTGGCGGTCGCTACTTTACTAACGCGGTCGACACCAAAACCGAAGGCGTCGATGTGACCCTGCGCTACAAGATGAATCTTAAGGAGCTCGGCAAACTCACCCTCACTGCCAGCGGTAACCACGGCTCGACGAAGGTCACCAAATATAAGCCTACCCCTCCTCAGCTCGCTGCCCTCGGTATCACCACCCCGCTCTTCGACCTCACGGAAAAAATCCGCATGGAAAAAGGCCAACCCCGTGACGTGCTCAACTTCATCGCTAACTACGAGATTAACAAATTCTCGTTCCAGCTGCGCGAAGTCCGCTACGGTGAGGTCTCCGCCGTCGCCCTCGGTAACAACAGCGGCATCAACCAAGCCACGCAGGATGCGCTCCTCGGCGGTTACAACGTGCAGCTCGTTGATGCCATCGCGGGCAGCGCCGCGGGCAATAAGCAGGTTATTGAGACCTTCGCCGCCAAGTGGATCACCGACCTCGATGTCGCCTACCGCGTGAACAAACAGTTCACCGTCTCGATCGGTGCGAACAACTTGTTCAATATCTACCCGACCCAGAACATCCGCTCGAAGGTCGTCAACGGCACTGCCTTCACGGGCAGCGACAACGTTGGCATCTTCCCCTATAGCGGCATCTCACCCTTCGGTTTCAACGGCACCTTCTATTATACGAAGGCTACCTACAAATTCTAAGGACCCACTTAGAGTCTTTAGTTTGAATTCAGGCGCGGCGCCCATTGGGCTCCGCGCCTTTTTTTCGGTTACCCCGCGCGCCGCACTCCGTTTACCCGCTCGAATTCTCGTAGTGCTTCAAAAAGCCTGGAGATTGCGCCAACAGCCACGCCTTAGCCCCGGCATTTTGAATTGTCTTAGCATCGCCCAATTTTTCTCTACAGGTTTTTAAACCAATAAATTGCAATAATATAATGTGATGGCAGTAGGCCTGTAACTCTGTGCGTAGCGTTGCCGCCGCCCGCCCGACTTAGAGTGTACGCGAACTCAGTGCCGGCCCGGGATCTCCTCCAGCTCCAAAGTTGGAAGAAAGTGAGATAATTTAAGCCTTTTTATGGGTTTACGGGCATTCTTATCGATTTTACGTGACCCTTAATGGTTTCTAGGAAGTCAAAATATTCATTTTAATTTAAAATCACAGTTTTTTAATTGTTTAAATTGCAACGTAATTATTTTATGCGTGCATGAATCCGGTTGGAAATACTTGGCTGAGACAGAAATTCAGCCTGCTTAAATCACGTTTGGAGCATGAATCCTATTTGAGCAGCCGGGCTTCTGTTACCCATCAAAAAGATGGCCGTAAAACCGAGACTTACCTCCGCCAGTATGCGCCTAAGCCATTCGACGATCCCTTGGCGCACATCGAATTCGGGCTGAAATATGACGGTGTGGAGCTAGCATTTTTGCGAGAGGTATTTGGCCGACTCGTGCCTGAAAACGTGACAGCCTACATCAAGCAAAGTCCGACCGGAAAATACGCCAAGCAAATCGGGTTCTTTTATGAGTTCCTGACTGGAACCGAATTGCCCATGGGTGGACTGGCCGGAAACTACGTTCCGGCGCTCAATCCCGAGGATTATCTTACGGCCCTGAAAGTCAAAAATCCACGCTGGCGGGTGGACCACAATCTTCTGGGGACGACGGCCTTCAGCCCGACCGTTCGGCTGACCGAGAAGATCAAGGCCGGATTGAACCGTGATTGGAAAGGCCAGATCTCGGCGGTGCTGGCGGATACGCCTTCCTCTCTTCTTTATCGGGCCCTGACCTATCTGTATGCTAAGGAAACGCGTTCCTCATTTCTAATTGAGCGGGAGGAACCGGTACGAGCCCGCGAGGAGCGTTTCATCGCCGTCCTGCGGGACGCGGGTAAGGTTCCGATCGAGCAGGCCCTAACCCTTGAAAGGCTGGTTTACTTGCAGAACACGATTGTGGATCCGCGTTATGCAGAGAAGGCCTACCGACAAATCCAGAACTACGTCGGCTCGACCCTTCCCGGAGTCAGCGAGCAGATCCATTACATCACCGTTCCTCCGTCCCTGCTCCCCTCACTTATGTCCGGTCTCGCAGGAGTGGCCAGCCGCCTTGAAACGGTCTCCCCCGTCGTGCAGGCCGCCGTCACCGGGTTCCAGTTCGTCTTCATCCATCCTTTTGATGATGGCAACGGCCGGCTTCACCGCTTCCTCTTTCAAGACGTGCTGGCCCGACGCGGTGTGATCCCTATGGGTGCGGCCTTGCCGATCTCGGCCGCTATCCTGGATAACATGCACGCCTACGACGAGGCTTTGGAGGATTTCTCGCTCCGGACCATGGACAAGTCGGTCTATATCACCAACGACTCGGGCGCCGTCACGCTGACCAATCCCGCTGAGGTCGAGCCCTTGTGGCGGTTCCCTGACCTGACGCGTCAGGTCGAATACCTAATGAGCGTCATGTCGCGCGCAATCGATGCCCTGCCGAAGGAACTCGATTATCTGCGGCGCTACGACCGGGCGCGGGCTGAAATTCGCGGCGTGGTCGATCTCCCCGATCAACGGCTCAATTCCTTGATTAAGTGGCTTGATGCGGGTGGTGGAAAATTATCTAAAAACAAGCGGAAGCAGTTTGCGGAACTCACAGACGAGGAAATTGCCGGCACGGAGCAGGCCTATGCGGAAGGGTTCGCCCACGATTCATAATCTTTAGTTGCCGTCGTTTTAATTTATCGGATTCAAATTCTGCATGATCAGGGACGTCCGCCTCTAGTAAACCTAGCCTCGCTATCACTGGCGTTAAGCGAGATTCCGCGCCCTAAAATTGGAACGCCTCCGGGACGCGGAACGCTGCGGTTTCTCTTAGTCGGATCACAGCCCTAGGTGTTAAGTTTGGTGCTTATCTTTGAATGGATAATTGGTCGAACTGCGGTAATATAAATACGTGCAACCTATGCTCGTGGCGGTGAGCAGGTGCCAGAGGGCGTGGCCTTGCAGCCAAGCGTCAGGTCCGGAGAAGCGGCCGGCGACGTCGAGTTGTCGGCAGGTAACCGCGGCGATCAACGCGATGATGGAAAACAGCTGCCAGCGTAGTAACGGCCGGGGCGCGGGGCGGAATCGATCTACAAGGGTGCAGGCCGCGACGCAAAGAATGAGTGTACTCAGAACGTTGGTCGCCGACATCGACCATTTGTAATAAAAAAGTAAGGCGCTGGTCAGAACGACCAAGCTGGAGAGCAATGGCCACGAGGGTGCGTTTAGCCGTAAGGGGGGAAAAATGACCCGCGGCCACCAGCGGCCGAGGTTGAAGGTGAGAAATACGAGCAGCGGCCCGTACATGGAGGCGACGTCGAGTTGTTGGCCGAAACGGGTAAGCGTGGCGTGAAAGTAGCCGCTGCCAAGGCCAAGCGCGCAGCAGTTTAGACCAAACAGGACGCTGAGCGCGGGTGTCGCCACTACGTACGAAGCCGCAACGGTGCGCGATGTGGAAGCAGTCGGGGAGGCGCGGCGGCGGTCTTGCGCGGCCCAGGCGAAGGCGTAAAAGCCGAGGGCGATATAAGCGAGATTGGACCAGGTGTTGGCGCGGGTCCGGAAGAAATTTTGGCGGTAGATACGCTCGGCGTAGTTACTCCGGCGCAGGTCGCTACTCCCGGTGATGGAATTCCAGATGTCTCGGCCAGCGTAGGTTTGATTGAGGGCAACGAGAGCTAGGATGAGGGCAAGCAGACCAGCCCATACGTAGAGGTGAAAGCGTAGCCGTAGGCCGAGGTAAGATGAAGGCATCAGCGGTTGGGTTCGATTGGGGTGGGGGTATAGCTAGAGGGCGGACAGGGGAAGTGATCCCCCATTTTAGGATGCTCTTTTTTTAGTCGTTAGTCGAGCAGAGTGGGGCCTCGGATGATCGCGGGGTAACCTCAGGGGCTGATTTTTTTATCAGCGATTTGCGCACCAGCGTAAGACGAATGTGGGCTTAGGTCGCCGTGATGGTGTCGGGTTTCTCTCGTTGCCGACTAATACATAGCTTTAGGCCCTAAGTAGCACCTCTGGATTTTGACGCAGACTGAAACTGTCGTCAGTATTTAGGTTTCCGCGCCCACGATTCGACTCGTGCAGCGCGGAGATTCTAGCGGAGCGAATCAATCAGACTTTTTTCGCGTGCGAGCCGTCGCAGTAGCCTTGGGCGTCCTTGGTGTTGCCGCAGCCGCATTTCTTGCGGGTGTCTTTGGGCGGGAGCTTCGCGTGGGAGCCGTCGCAATAGCCTTGGGCGTCTTTAGTGTTACCGCAGCCGCATTTTTTGCGGGTGTCGGGGGAGGTGTTGGATTGGGACATAAAAAAGATTGGCCAAGAAATGAATGTAAACTTTCTCAGCGACCTACGGCCCCTTAACCTAGAGAGAAAATATGGCCAGTCAAACGAGGCTTTAGCCTCCCGTTGTTGGGGCGCGAATGCAGTGAGTCGACCGTTTACGGGGTCGCGCTCTTTGGGCGGAAGATCGGCTCAGTTCGAGCTTTCGTGTGCGCCTCGAAGTCGGCGGCGAGGGCGAGCAGTTGGGCATCGCTCCAAGGCAGGCCGGTAAAAGACAAGCCGATCGGCAGGCCAAACACGTGAGCCGCGGGCACGGTCACACTCGGATAACCGGCGACGGCCGCCAGGGTCGAGCTGCCACCGCTGCTCCCTTCGCCGTTAAGGTGATCGGTCAGCGTGGCAGTGCCCTTGGTAAAATAGACGAGGGCGTCGAGGTGATGCGCGGCGAGTGCCGTATCGATTCCTTCGGTGCGCGTGAGTTGGAGGCAGGCAGCGCGCGCCTCCAGATAAGTTTTATCCGTGAGCGGTCCGCGTGCTTGCGCCGCGGTAAAAAGTTCCTGGCCAAAAAAACGTAGCTCGGCCTCAGCGTGGGCGGTGTTGAATGCGATGAGATCGGCGAGGGTGTGCATCGGCGTCACCCGGCCCGGCGTGGCGAGGTAGCGGTTGAGTCCGTCTTTGAATTCGTAGGAGAGCACGGTGCTCGGTGCTTGGCCCAATTTCGCCAGTGAAGAGATCGCTACAGGATCAATGATTTCCGCTCCGGCGGCGCGCAGCGTAGCGACCAGACTGTCGAGAATCGGGTCCATCCGGGCGTTAAAGACGGAGATGTTGCGCACGATGCCCAGGCGGGCGCCTTTGAGCGCGCCGGGCTTCAGTGTGGTCAAATCGCCCAGCACGCCCGCCGGAATTGCGTGCGTCGCCGGGTCGTGCTCGTCTGCACCAGCGAGGGCGGCGAGCACCCAAGCGGCATCTCGAACGGTGCGAGCCATCGGGCCGGCCGTGTCTTGAGAGGCTGATATAGGAATGATACCATCGCGACTCACGAGCCCGACGCTGGGTTTGACGCCGACGACGCCGCTCACGGAGGCAGGCGAGACGATGGAGCCGTTAGTCTCGGTGCCGATGGCGACCACGCATAAGTTAGCCGAGACGGCGGTACCGGAACCCGAGCTCGAGCCCGAGGGGCTGCGGTCGAGCGCGTACGCGTTGAGGGTTTGGCCGCCTCGGCCACTCCAGCCGCTGCTGGAATTATTGCCGCGGTAGTTGGCCCATTCGCTGCAATTGGTTTTACCCAGAATGACGGCTCCGGCGGCGCGCAGACGGGCGGCGACACCGGCATCGCGCGGGACCTTTTGCCCGACAAGCGCCAGGGAGCCAGCGGTCGTCTGCATGCGATCCGCGGTGTCGATGTTGTCCTTAAGGAGGATCGGAATACCGTGCAACGGCCCGCGGATTTTTCCCGCCTTGCGCTCAGCATCGAGTGCGTCAGCGAGGGCGAGCGCGTCGGGATTGAGTTCGATGACTGAGTTGAGCTTGGGACCAGCCCGGTCGATCTGCGCAATACGCTCTAGATAGGCTAGCGTCAGTTGGTGGGCCGTGAGCTGGCCGGCCACCATGCGATCTTGCAGCTCATCGATGGTGGCCTCGGCGAAGGCAAAATCAGCGGCCGGGACCGCCGTTGGAAGAAGTACGGCCATGAGTAGGGATCTCAGTAGATTTTTCATGGGCTGGATCCCGGCGAAGCGCCGCGGCTCAAAGTTCGGCGAGGCGGATGTTGCGGTATTCGCACTTCATCACGACGCCGGGATGGATTTGGAAACCAAGGGGAGCGGCGCCGGAGAATTTAGCGTCGGTGTATTCGGAGGCTTTTTGGCCGTTGATCCAGCAGGTGAAGGTGTTGCCCTTGGCCTGAATGCGGAAGGAGTTCCATTCACCTTCGGCTTTCATCAGCTTCTTGGCGTCTTTGGCTTGGCCGACTTCGGGATAGGCGGGTTTGCCGCCGGTGTAGAACGAGCCGGTCATGTCCACGCGCAAGCTGCCGGAGATACCGAGTTGGAGCTGAATTTTTGGGCTGCGCATTTCCAGGCCGGTGTCGACGCCACGATCGGTGGTGGTTTTCCAACGCACGTCGAATTCGATCACAAAGTCGCTGTAAGATTTTTCCGTCCAAAGGTAATTCCCTTTTTTCGAAGCATCATTTTCACCAATGAGGATGCCGTTTTCGGCGCGCCAAAATCCGGCGGATTCCGCGGCTTTGAAATGGGTGAGATCTTTGCCGTTGAAAAGCGGCGTGAGTTTCGGTTCAGCGGCGTTGGCTGCGAAGGTGGAACCAAGGGCGATAGCTAAGAGCAGGGCAAGGGTGGGGTATTTCATCGAGGTAGAACTTAGGCTGATCAAAACGCAGCTGGAAATAGGAATGTGGCGAAAATTTTTGACGCCTTTTTGGCCGGGGGTTGAATCCACCTTGCACTCCTACACCGTGATAAAGAAAAAGCTTAACCCGATCCTCCGGAATTTGAAACGGCTTAATCGCGCAATTAAAGTTGATGACTCGGAGGATGTTTATGTGCGGTCTGAAAATGCACTTATCGATTCATTAGTCCTCGCGCTAAAAACTTCGGATTTTGCTGCCGTTGACGAAGCTTTGCCCTGGGCTTTCAACAATGAAGCGGATTATATTTTGCGTGGTCCAATGGCTCGTGCCCTGTTAGAAACGGTGGGCTTGTCGTTAGTCCTTATGCCGGTAGCTGCCGTTATGGATTCTGATCAAGTCCAGTGCTTTTCCGGACTGAGTTTTTTGTCTTTTTCGCAACCTATAGAAATCCCTTATTTTCGCCAGATTATCGCTCTAGAAAATAAGGGTCCGTCGTTTTTTCCGTTCGATGGTCTTTTTCGAACCTCGCAGCTCCACTTCTTGGACGACAGTAAACAAGTTTTTGAGCTCTACAATGAATTGTCCGTGCACACTAAAGCGCTTTTTAAAGATAGAAAAAACCCCGACAAATTTTTTAACAAAATTCAAACCTCGTTTCAAAATCGTTGTACTGCTCGAGACGATTTTTTGCCCCCAATAAAAGCCCCTAGAGGGATCACCCACATTTTTAACTACGTGTGGCCTGTTTGTATTATTCCGAATATTGTCGAAGGGACCGAAATGGATAGGGTCGCTCAACGGCTCGAGAATTTTATCGAAGGTGGTCCCGACCTAGGAATCGAAGAAACCGACGAAGCAGACTACGCGCTATTAATATCTGAGGCGAATAAGGCGCTCGATAAAGCACTCAAAGGGAAGGTGGATTCAGTTATCGCATCACCCTTTGAACATACTTTTGGTGCAATTCGGCCCCTTGTGGACACAGCAAATTTACTAAAGGATGAGTTTGCGGACATTTTAGACCTTCCCCCTGAAGCAAACGGGCTAAATTAAAGAACATCGCTTTTACTTGCCCGCATCCAATTGCACCCGCCTGCTTGAGAAATGAAAAACGATAAGGATCCCACGAACCACAACGTGACCTTGGGTTACGTACTGGGCGCTTTGGGGGTGTTTATTTTCGCAATGACCTTGCCCATGACCAGACTGGCCGTGGGGGATAGCCAACATCCGCAATTAAGCCCATTATTTGTCACGGTGGGACGGGCGGCCGTCGCTGGCTTATTGAGCGCCGCTTATCTTTTTGTGCGGCGTTGTCCGGTGCCGCCGCGCGCGTTGTGGCGCACGTTGGCGCTCAGCGCGGCGGGTACGGTGATAGGTTTTCCTTTGGGGATAGCGATGGCCTTGCGCGAAGTTCCCTCTATGCACGCTGCGGTGGTGACCGGGCTTTTGCCTTTGGCGACGGCGATCGCTGGAGCGATCACGACCAAGAAACGGCATTCACTCGGTTTCTGGCTTTGCGCGATCCTCGGCTGCGCCCTGGTGATCATCTTTGCTCATCATCAAGGAGGGGGTCGCTTGGTCGGGGCGGATGGCTGGCTCTTGTTTTCGATAATTTCGGCCGCAATCGGTTACGTCGCTGGAGCGCGCGCTTCGGCCCAACTTCCTTCGCCGCAGGTGATCAGCTGGGTGTTGGTCGGTTCGTTGCCCCTGACATTACCCTTGATGCTGCTCTTTTGGCCCCAAGGCCATATTGAGGCGCCGGCTTGGATCGGGTTTGGCTACGTCTCGTTGTTTTCAATGTGGATCGGATTTTTCGCCTGGTACCGCGGCTTGGTGCTCGGCGGGGTGGTACGTGTGAGCCAGGTGCAACTCTTGCAGCCATTTTTGGCGTTGCTGTTGGCGGCTCCCATTTTGGGCGAACGCCTCGATCCCCTTACGCTCGGATTCTCACTGGTGATTCTGGTCGTTGTCGCAGTCGGTCGATGGCTGCCCTGAAACAAAACTTGCGACCTTTTTAAGGGTCGCAAGTAGGGCGGGCTGAGGTGCCCTTGCGGGCTTTGTGGCGTAACGCCGTAGTGTTACGGCAACTCTTTGATTCGGATGTTGCGGTACCACACGGGGGCTTGCGCTTTGCCGTGGAGGCCTTGCAGGCCGATCGGGCCGTTGCGGCCGTAATCTTTCAGCGCTTTGGCGAATTTGTTTTTGGTGCCGTCAGGATTTTTGTGTGCCTCGGTCCAGGTGTTCAAATCGACGTTGAAGACTTCCTCGCCGTTGAAGATGAGCGCGACGTGGCTATCCTGGCAGGTGATGGTGTAGTGGTTCCACTCGCCGACCGGTTTGGCCATATTCTTCGCGGGCGGCTGCGCATTGTAAATCGCACCGACCATGCCGTAGAGGGCAGCGTCTTGGCTTTCGTGCACTTGGATTTCTAGGGCGGCCAGCACGTCTTTGATGTTGCTGGAGTGCAGGAAGACGCCGCTGTTGGACTCTTTGGCGACTTTAAATTCCAAATCCAAAATGAAGTTGGCGTAGGATTTTTTGGTCCAAAGGGTTTCGTGATTTTTGGCCATAAGGACTCCACTCTCGACGACCCAGTCGCCGGGTTGGGTCACAGCGTTGGACAGGTCGGCCGCAAACACTTCTGACCAACCCGTGGTCACGGGGTGAGCTTTGGGGGCAGCGGACAATGCGAGGACAGAAAGGCTGAGGCCGGCGAGTAAAAGAAGACGGCGGCGAAGTAGCGCGAAGGGAGTTTTCATAATGGGGAAGCGAGGGCGTGTTTTTTTGCGAAACTATCTCTTCTCGTTCATCCCTCGAAGATCAAGGGCGATCCGTGATCATGATTTTTTTTCGACGACTTTCGCTAAAACTAAACAGGTCGCACTGACTCCGCATGATCAGGGATTTAATTCGCAGCGACCGAACGTTTTTTGGGATGATCTCGTATACGATTATTCAAAAACGCACCCCTTCGTCCATGCCCTGTGTTGCCGGATTGTAACGTGGCTGGTTTGACGGAAGGGTTTCTGAGCAAATGCTGAGGTTGTGGTCGCTTAGCGGCCACTTTGTCTGGGGTTATATAGAAAGCTAAGGACCGGTCGTGTAGGGGTACATGACCGGTCCACCTTCTATCCTTAAATGGATCTCACTTTGCGCCGTTTCATGTATCTCACGCGCGATCACCCAGATCGGTATTGCATGTCGATCGAGCTATTGGTCTTTTTTCTCGATGCGTAATACCCCTTTCTCGCTGTTTGTATTCGTTTTAATGAGCGGTGCGACGCTAGCTGCCGCCAATCTCAAGATCTCACATCAATTTCCCGGTGGAACCATCGATTCCGGCGATTTCCGCGACCGGCTCTGCCGGAAATTCGCCGCCGAACTGGATAAGCGCAGTAAGGGTGCTCTCACCGCCACGGTCTATCCCGGCTCCTCATTGATGAAGGTGAACGCGCAGTTCAGCGCCATGCGCAAAGGCGCGCTCGACCTCACGTTGTTGCCCATCGCCAACGCCGCTGGCGGCGAGGTGCCGGAGGTGAACATCGGCCTCATGCCGGGCTTGGTCACCTCGTATGAACAAGGTATGGCTTGGAAAAACGCCCCCATCGGTCGTGAATTTTCCGCGCTTCTGGCCGAAAAAGGTGTGATCATCGTCAGCTGGATCTGGCAAGCGGGCGGGGTGGCGAGTCGCACCAAAGCCATCATCGAACCCGCCGATGCCAAGGGCCTTAAAATTCGTGGCGGCAGTCGCGAAATGGATCTCACGCTGAAGGCGGCCGGTGCGGCCGTGGTCTCGCTGCCCTCCAATGAAATTTACGCCGGCATGCAAACCGGCGCGCTCGATGCCGCGCTTACTTCCTCGACGAGCCTCATCTCGTTTCACCTCGAGGAAAATGCGAAACATCTCACCACCGGCCGCGGCCACGCGTATTGGTTTATGTTCGAGCCATTGCTGATCTCGAAAACGATTTTCGAAGCGCTGCCGAAGGATCAACAACAGTTGATCCTCAGCGTCGGGGCTGAACTCGAAGCATTCGCCGTCGAGGCGGCTAAGGCCGACGATAAGACGGTCGCCGAAGTTTACGCCAAGGCCGGAGCGAAAGTTTATGATCTCAGCGCCGAAACGGTGCGGCGCTGGCGGGAAATCGCGCGCGGCACTTCTTGGAAAGATTACGCAGAAAAAGGCCCCCGCTTCGCGAAGTTTATCCAGCTCGCGGAGGATGTTAAATGACGGGGCCTGCGGGAGCTCCACTCGAAGGGTTGGCCTTATCGGGTCGCCTTGCCTCGCTATCGCGCGGGCTCGCTGCGCTCAATCGCGCCATCCTTATGGTGTCCATGGGGGCACTCGTGCTTGCCGCCCTCATTCTTTCGACGGGCGTCGTGTTGCGATATTTTTTTCAGACCGCGACCGACTGGCAGGATGAAGCGGCGGTGTTTCTCCTAGTGGGGGCGACGTTTCTGTGCGGCGCACACGTCCAGTCTCTCGGCGGACACGTTGCCATCGACGCGTTGGGTGGCGTGCTCTCAGCTCGGGTTAATCACCTGCGTCAGGTTTTGGTTGATGCGGTGTCGGCCGCGTTTTGCGCCTTCTTCGCTTGGAAATCCTGGACGCTCTGTCACGAGGCTTGGGCGGAAAAACAAACGACCTCCTCCACGTGGGCGCCGCCGCTTTGGATTCCGTATTCGCTGATGGCGCTCGGCATGACGCTACTGACCTTGCAACTCGTGGTGTTACTTTTGGTGCGGCTTACCCGCGAAAGGACTTAATCATGAGTACAGGTGTAATCGGAATGCTGTACGCTGCGGCGACGCTATTTGTGATGTTGATCGGGGTGCCGATCGCGTTCGCATTGGGATCGGTGGCTTTGCTCTTCATGGCGATTTTCATGCCGGCGGCATCGCTCGATACCGTCACTCAAAATGTCTATGAGGAGATGGCGAGTATCACGCTGCTTTCGATTCCGCTGTTTATTCTGAAGGGCGCAGCGATCGGAAAATCGCGCGCCGGGGCTGATCTATACTCGGCGATTCATGCCTGGTTGCACCGGGTGCCGGGCGGGCTCGGGATTGCGAATGTGTTCGCGTGTGCGCTCTTCGCTGCGATGGCGGGTTCGAGTCCGGCCACCTGCTCTGCGATCGGCAGTGCAGGCATTCCGGAAATGAGGCGTCGGGGCTACTCGCCCGGTTTCGCGGCGGGGATCATCGCGGCGGGCGGTACGCTGGGCATTCTTCTGCCGCCCTCAATCACGATGATCCTTTACGCGGTCGCCGCGGAGCAGTCGCTCGGCCGGCTCTTTCTCGCGGGCATCGGACCTGGGTTGTTGTTAGTGGTGCTGTTTTCTGCGTACGCGGCGTGGCGTTTTCGTTTCGAATACCGTGCGGCCTATGCCGCCCACGCGGCCACGGGCGCGACCTCGGCCCATCTTGAGCGGGAGGAATTTACGCTGGCGCAAAAATTCAGCCGATTGCCGCGCGTGGTCCCATTTGTTGTGCTACTAACCGGCGTGATGGTGGCGCTTTACGGGGGCTACGCGACGCCTTCCGAAACCGCGGGACTTGGCGCGGTGTTGGCACTGGCGTTGGTTGCGGTGGTTTATCGACTCTGGCGTCCATCCGAAATCGAACCGATGCTATCGAGTACGCTTAAGGAGTCTACTATGCTGATGTTCATCATCGGCATGTCGCTGTTGTACGCGTACGTGATGAGTTATCTCCATATTAGCCAGTCGGCGGCAGAGTGGGTGGTAAGCCTGCACCTTTCCCGCTGGGTGCTGTTGACGACGATTTTACTCATGGTGGTTGTGCTAGGCTTCTTCTTGCCGCCGGTCTCAATTATTTTGATGACCGCTCCGATCATCCTGCCGCCGCTGAAGGCTGCGGGTTTTGACCTGATTTGGTTCGGCGTCGTGATGACCATCGTGATGGAAATGGGCCTGATTCATCCACCGGTTGGCCTAAATATTTTTGTGATTAAAAACGTGGCACCCGACATTCCTCTCGGAGAGGTCATCCGCGGTGTATTGCCGTTTGTTGTACTCATGTTCATCGCGGTGGTACTCGTGTGCTTGTTTCCGGCGCTCGCGACGGCTTTGCCGGATCTGCTGATAAATGGCCGATCGTAGCGGGATCATTTCAGGCCCTTGTGGTAACAACCCCGCGTCATCATAGGCGCGGTTTTTTTTGGCCCCAACTGACGGGGAGATTTCTTACCAGATTACTAAAACAACGACCCCATATAATAATTGTTTAAACAATATTAAATATTGCTTAAACAAAACAATTAATTTCTTAATCAAACCATGGTTCATAATCGCATCGCTCTATTTCGCACCGAACGCGGGCTTTCCCGCAAAGAGCTGGCCGACCTTATCGACTTGAATCCCCAGACGATTGGGTTCCTCGAGCGCGGCTCGTACAGCCCGAGCGTCGAATGCGCGCTGCGCTTGGCCAACGTCTTTAACCTCAGCGTGGATGACTTGTTTTCGCTCAAACCCTTTCCGGCTCTTTCCACTCAACTTTCCGTTCACAAAAAATCCTAAACAAAAAATACGTCTATGAAAACTAGCACACGCTTTTCTTACATGAATTTAAGTCCGCGCACCGTTCGCGGGTTGTTTGTCGCTATGCTGGTCGGATTGTGGGGCTCGTTATTGATGAAGTTTGGAATGGCGGCGGAGCGCCCCGTGTTATTGATCAGTTTTGGTGTTTTAGTGCTGATTGGAATCGGGGCCGCCGGAGTCTTGTTTCTATCGAGCCTAAGCTTCATCGCACACGCTCCCGAGGGCCAAATCGACGAGCGTGAGCTGGCCGAGCGCAATCGGGCTTATTTTGATACGGTGAGGTTGATCGGCTTAGTCATTTTACTGGCGGGTCTGGTGACCAGCTTTGGTGAGTGGGTGGGTTTGCGGGTTACCCTGCCTATCATGGAAAATTTTTTGATGAGGTTATTTTTGACCACGATTGTAGCGCCAGCCGGGTTTTTAGCTTGGCGTCAAAAATCTATCGAAGAGAACGCGGAGTAGTGAGGTCTCTATTCGATTTGATGCTAGCGGGCTGCGGACTTGATTGGCGCCGGAATGCCGCCCAGAGGTTTCGGCGCTCCAGGATCAAATACCCCAATTAATCACACGTAGATTGACCGTTTCTGCATGTTGATTATGGATTCATGCATGTTCATCACTCACCGTTTTCGAGTCCTCTTGAGCCTAGCTTTCGCGCTGTTTCTTGGCTCGGTTGTTTGTCGAGCCGAGCGCGGGGTGATTATCGATGGCGGTGGCTTTTTTTCCGACGCCGCTAAAGCCGAGGCTAATCGTCAACTTCTCGACCTTGGCGTGCGCTTCAAAAAAGAAGTCGTGGTTGAGACCTTTAAGGCGATTCCTGCGGAGGTCAGCCAAGGCGTAAATCTCCAGGATCGTGCGGCGGTTAACCGTATGTTTGAGGCGTGGACCCTGCAGCAAGCCCGTCAGCAGCGCGTCAATGGCATCTACATTTTGCTCTCAAAAGAGCCGGCCCACCTCCAGGTAATTATCGGTAACGAGACGCAGCGAACCCTTTTTACCACGAAAGATCGAGCTGCTCTGATTGAAGTGATGCTCGGAAAATTGCGCACTAAGCAGCCCGACGATGCCTTGCTCCAAGGCGTCAGCGTGATCGCTACCGCGATGAAATCGCATGGCATCGATCGTGCCCAATCTTCCGCCCAGAATCGCACTGCGGTAGAAAAAGAAGAGCCCAGCCCGTGGGGTTGGGTGTTGGCCGCGGTGGTTGGTTTTCTCGTTGCCTGGTTAGTCGTCGGACTCGTGCGCTCCATGTTTAGTGGAGGTGGATCCGCTGCTGCGCCAGGTTCCGGCGGCGGCTTTATGACTTCGCTCTTAGGAGGTATGTTCGGTGCTGCGGCTGGCATGTGGCTCTATGACCAGTTCTCGGGTCGTAGTGGTTACGATAATGATCGCGGCGATATTAATGATGCGGGCTCGACGCGCCGCGATACGGACTATTCCAGTTCGGGTGATAGTTTTAGCGACGATTCCGGTGGTGGAGATTCCGGTGGTGGCGACTCCGGCGGCGGGGATTTTTAAGCCCATACCCGGGGGTTTTCGCCTCCATGTCGGTTGCCCTTAAAAAGGATTAGACCGGCTTCAGTGCGAGCGATCAGGATTAACCCACGGGGTTACCAGACCGCGCCGTTCAAGCTACGGCGAGTAGTTGCCCAGCGTGAACCCTCGGCGCCTACCCAAGCCGAGAGCGAAAGAACGCAGAGTTGAAGTTGCAGTTGACGCGGGCGAAACGATTGAGGTCAAAAAGAGATCCTCATGGTTCGTTTTGAGCAAAAAATTCCAGTAACGGGCGAGTTCAAGAATTTCGCGTGTGGGCTCGCTTGCCTAGTATGGGCTTGCTTGAGCTGGAGTATGGGGCCGCAAGCCCGCGCCGCCGGGAGTGATTTATTGCGGTTGCCCGAGGGGTGGCGCCTCGCATCCGAGTTAATGACGGGATTTCCCGTGCAGGGATTACAGCTTTTTGTGTGTGATCAAGCGAGCGCGCCGCGACCGCTGCGAGCCTACGCCCTAGCTTGGGATCCGACGGTACCTAACATCAGCTTCAAACCCGTGTTGCAGTCGGCGGGTCGAACTCCAACCCAATTTTATACGGAAGAAACTGGACGCGTATTTGCGGCGGCAAACGGTGGTTATTTTGGCGGCGGTCAATCTTACAGCTTGGTGATGCAAGGCGGCAATGTGTTGGCCGCAAACATCAAGGCCTTGAGTCGCACCTACCTCGGCACCTCAGTGAATTACTATCCGACGCGAGTGGCCTTCGGGCTCACTCCCAGCGGACGTTTGACCACGGATTGGATTTATCACGTGGGTGCGGGTAATGCGCAAATCTACGCTTACCCCACCCCCAGCGCAAATGCCCTGGGGCAGGCACCGCAGCCGGTGCCCTCGGCCGCGTTTCCAGCGGGAGGTAATCCCTGGACTATGACCGCAGCCATCGGCGGTTCTCCAATGTTGCTACGCGATGGCGTGGTGAGGATCTCCGATCAAGAGGAGTTGATTGATATCAACAACACGACCGCTCGGCCACGCACCGCCTTAGGCTATACAGCCAGCGGCGTCGCGGTGCTTTTGGTCGTAGAAGGCGATAATGCACCCGGACCCGCCGGGGTAAACCTCGCGGAGTTAGCGGCGTTGCTACAAGCTCTCGGCTGCACTCAGGCGATTAATTTGGATGGCGGCGGCTCCACCTCGCTGGTGGTGGGGGGGCGCACCACGGTGCGGCCTAGCGGTGGAGCCGAACGTGCCGTGGCTTCCGCTGTGTTATGGGTCGATCCTCGCACCCAAACCGTCGCCACCTCTGCCCCCAGCCTCTTGCATGAACCCTGGGCGGTGACCCTAGCCAAGGGCAGTCGTGGCGACCTCCATGTCGTTGCTCAAGGCGGAGGATTATCTTATCAATGGCTGTACGAAGGAGCGACCTTGCCCGGCGAGACAGAAGCCACGCTCACTTTAGCAGGGACTGATTGGCGCGCGGGACGCTACAGCGTGCGCGTGACCAATCGACTCGGAAGCGTGACCAGTCGCGATGTCACCGTGGAGGCGACGGCCGCGGGTCCGAGTACGTTGATCAACTTATCGGTGAGGGCGCTTGGGGGCTCGGGCGAAGATACGTTGATCGCAGGCTTTGTCGTACGCGATGCAAACAAAGAGGTGTTGGTGCGGGCCATCGGACCTGGACTCAAAGCGTTTGGGGTTACCGATAGTTTTGGGGATCCGCGACTAGAACTGTCCACCGCCAACGGAACGAACTTGGCGTACAATGATAATTGGCTGCCGCGCGATACCGAGACAGTAGGCACCCGAGTCGGAGCGTTTGCACTTCAGCTCGGCAGTAGCGACGCGGCCTTAGTCGCAAATACGCGCAGCGGCGGACATCTTGCCACTGTGACCGGCCGCGAGATGAGCGATCGGGGTAATGTATTGCTCGAGCTTTACGACGCCGGCGGACCGGGCGCATTGACCAATGTTTCCGCGCGCGCCCGGATCAGCCCTCAAACCGGGCCGTTGATTGCAGGCTTTGTCGTACGCGGGCCAGCGGCGTTGACGGTGTTGGTCCGGGCGATCGGGCCGTCTCTCGCTGCGTTTGGCGTGCGCGATTTCCTCGCCGCGCCTCGACTAACGCTTGTGAAAGACGGCGTCACCTTGCAGGTCAATACAGCCTGGGCGAGTGCGCCCAATGCATTGGAGATTTGGGCCGCGGGCCGCGCGACGGGTGCCTTTTCAATCCCGGCCGGCAGCCAAGATTCTGCTCTCTTGGTGACTCTGCCGCCCGGAGGTTATACCGCCATCGTTTCTGCCGCGGATGAAGGCAGCGGCGTGGCTCTAGTCGAAGTTTACGAAGTACGTTGATGTAACCGCGTGTTATTGTGCTGCATATTCATGGGGTCGCGGAAGCGAGGTCACCTTCAATCCTTTATAACGCGCAGATATTCTTAGGCAGTGCCGTGAAATATCGTAAAATAACCTTCCAGCGAAAAATGTAGGCGTCATTCAAATAAGAAGCGAGCCACACTATAGTAGATCGGAATACCGAGAGTGACATTAAATGGGAACGTGACCGCGAGCGAAGAGGTTAAATAGAGAGCTGGATTTGCCTCTGGCAGCGATAACCGTATCGCCGCGGGTGCGGCTATATAGGAAGCGCTCGCCGCCAAGACCCCCATCAGAGTCGTGCCGCCCAGACTAAGGCCGGTGTATTTGCCAATCAGGATACCCAGAAACCCGTGGACCAAGGGTAAGAGTATACCGCAGAGAACAAGAAAGGGGCCCGCTTTTTTCAGCTCCTTTAGACGCCCGCCCGCAACGATCCCCATCTCAAGTAAAAATAGCGCCAGTACCCCCTGAAACGGGGCAACAAAGAACGGTTCAACTTTATTCATACCGGCCTGACCGCAGAGTGCCCCCACGACTAATGCTCCCACCAGCATGAACACGCTGCGCCCCAGCACAGCCTCGTGTAGAATCGGGCCTAACGAGCGACTCTGAAATAAACTTTCTCGATTCAAATTAAGTTTACCCAGTACCACCCCTACGATTATCGCCGGTGATTCCATCACAGCGAGAAACGCGCTCGCATAGTTCTCATAAGGTATGTTCAGGCCTTTCAGATAGTTGGTTGCCGT
>RGAX01000400.1 GCA_009919985.1 Opitutaceae bacterium | reverse complement strand
CGTGACGACGCGGGCGGGGCCGACGAGCACAGGCAGGTCGCTGCTGACTAAGTTGCGTGTGATGTAATGGTCTTTTTTGAAATGCCGCAGCATGAGTTCATCGCGGCTCAATGCCAGTTGGAAACGCTGGATGGGCCGAGGGGGAATATTGAGTTGGGTATCGCGGTCGACCGTCCAGCTAACGGCGGCGAGGAAGAGGTTAAGATTGCCGCCGTAGCTGATGCGATTGTTGGTGACGAGATCCGCCGTGCCCACCACGGCGAGCCGTCCGCCCCGCACGCTGAGCGGCAAATTATTGGCGGGCTTGAGTCGCTCCGAGACTACCATCACGCCGAGTTGGCCGGTTAAATCTTGGCCGGGCGTATAGGCCGCGGGCAGACGGAGGCGGTAGCTGGTCTCGCCCCACGCGGTGTCATTCGTGGCCATCAGCACGTTGACGTTGAGGCCGTCATCGGGGGACCGCGTGACGACGCGGGCGGGGCCGACGAGCACAGGCAGGTCGCTGCTGACTAAGTTGCGTGTGATGTAATGGTCTTTTTTGAAATGCCGCAGCATGAGTTCGCCGGTGTCGGAAAGATAGGCGCTGCTGGTATCGTGAATAATATTGTCGTAGGCGATGATGCCCCAATCAAAGAGCAGATCGTCGAGACCGTGCACTCGCGTGGGATCGAGGAGAAGTAGAATGCGGCCGGCGCGCGTCTGCAGATAATTGCGCAGCAATTCCTGCTCGAAGGGCTGCACGCGACCTTGTTGGCCGGGGATGAGGATCAACGCCGTGTCGTCAGGGATTTTGTGCGTGAGACTGAGGTCAAGGCCGGCGAGCTCGTAATTGCGTTGGCGCAACTCGTCGCGGAGTTGCGAGAGACCGTGGGCTCCATCCACTTCGTCGGGGCGCATCTCGCCATGGCCAGCGAGAAAATAAATCTTTTTCTTATTGGGCGCCGAGACATCGAGGATGGCGGCCGTCAGCGCGGCTTCACCTAAAAATGATTCTTTGCGCTTTTCCTTGAGATTGACGCGGTAAAATTCGCTGAGCGGCATGATGCGCCGGCGGCCCTCGCTTTCGAGGACGACGACATTCGGCTGGTCGATGCGGAGGGCTTCGGCCTCGCGGCGGCTTTGATAAACGTCGAGGTAGCGGACCGTAATTTTCCCATTGGGGGCGTTGCGCGATTGGTAGGCGTATTCGCGCAGCAAGCCACTGATGTCGCGGTAGGCGGAGGC
>RGAX01000399.1 GCA_009919985.1 Opitutaceae bacterium | reverse complement strand
TTCGCAGCATCGCGCGGCAAACAGCAATCATTCGGCGGAAATTGGCCGCGGGTAATCCACTGGCCGAGATCTTAAGACTAGTCGCGGCCCCCGGTAGCAGTGAACATCACACCGGCTGTGCGATCGATATCAGCACCCCCGAGGATCCCAGCCTGGAAGAACATTTCGCCCGCACCCCAGCATTCCGCTGGTTAAAAAAGAACGCCGGCCAATTTGGTTTTCATCTCAGTTACCCCCGCCGCAACCGCCACCGCATCGGCTACGAACCCTGGCACTGGTGCTGGCGCCCCACCGGCCGCCGACGTCCTGATCCTGCTTAATAGTTTCTTGCAGCGTTTAAAATTTTCAGCAGAAGTCCGGGAGCCCGCGCTTTATCCCTTCATATCGACCTCGTGCAAACACTACAGCCATCACTTCTTCACCCCCGCGTTAAGCTGCGTCCACTTCACGTGGACGACTGGGTAGCGCTCTACGCCGTCGCGAGCGACCCGCTGATCTGGGCCGTCCATCCGGCACATGATCGCTGGCAGGAACCGGTATTCCGCCGCTTCTTCGACGAGGCGTTGGCCAGCGGCGGCGCCTTGGTCGCCATCGATCCCGCGACGAATAATCTCATCGGCTCGTCACGCTTTGATCGGACGCGGGCCGAACTCGGCGAGATCGAGATCGGCTGGACCTTCCTCGCTCGTCGCTATTGGGGTGGCCCGACCAACGCCGCCCTGAAATCCCTGATGATCGGTTATGCCCTTACCCAGTTCGATCGAGTCATTTTTCTGGTGGGCGAAACCAACCTCCGGTCGCGGCGCGCCATGGAAAAAATCGGCGGCCTACTAACTAACCGCGAACACTTCGCCGAAAACGCCGGCACGATGGTCCGCCACGTCATTTATACAATTGACCGTGCCAGTTTCGCCAGCGGCCCCTTGGCAGTATGAGCTAACGCCGACAACGGCGGGGCCGCTCGCCCTTTTGACTGATTCACGGATGGGCTCGAATGATCGGGGATACGTCAGCGAGCATCATAAGCCGGCGTCTCCTCTCTTGCGCGTCCCGCCGACGATGTGATTCCCAGTCGCGCGCCCGAACAGGTAAAAAAACTTCATCCGCGCCAACGGGTGCGGTGAACCCTAAAAATGGTGCAAGTGATGGGAGTTAAGACCCACCTCGGTCTAACCTAGTGAGCTGAACTTTAACTAAAATCAGGTGAGTAGCTGAACAGCTGATCTAGCG
>RGAX01000398.1 GCA_009919985.1 Opitutaceae bacterium | reverse complement strand
GTTAAATGAGTTTGGTTTGGCCGGGGATGGCGCGTGGCGCGACCGCGAGCGGGGCCTTCCAGTCGAGCGCGGCGGGCACGAGCGATTCCTTGGAGTTGAGCGCTTGGTTCCACGTGACGACCTGGCCGGTGTAGGCGGCCATACGGGCCATGATGGCCATGAGCGTGCTGTGTGCCATGTTCACGCCATCGTTGACGGGTTTGTCGGCGCGAATGGCGGCGAACAGTTCGTCATGCTCGACCTGATACATGTCGCGTTGCGGGCCAGTGTATTTCCAATTAGTTTCCCCGGAGATACCTTGGGTGGCGAGTCGGCCGTTGGAGAAGATGCCCTTCGTGCCGGTGACGTAATCGGTGACCTCGTTGTAGGCGCCGTCGTGTTGGCGGCAGGAGAGGGTGGCGCGGACGCCGCTGGCGTATTCGTAGGCGACGCTGAAATTGTCGAAGGTGTTGCCGTAGGCGGGGACCGAGCGGCCGCCGACGCCGACGACCTGCGTGGGCATTTCTTGTTTCATGAGCCAGGCGATCTTGTCGACGTTGTGGATCGCTTGCTCGACGAGGTGGTCGCCCGAGAGCCACGTGAAGTTATACGTCGCCGATGGCGCCGGCGTGAACTTTGGCGACGGTCTCGCGCATGCGCAGGTCGTAGCGCCAGCAGAAGCCGGACATTACGGAGAGATTTTTACGTTTCGCTTCGGCGGCGGATTCGAGCACGGAGCGGACGCCGGCACCGTCGACGGCGACGGGTTTTTCGCAGAACACGTGTTTGCCGGCGGCGATGGCGGCTTTCAGGTGTTGGGGTCGGAAGGCGGGAGTCGAAGTGAGCAGCACGACGTCGACGCCGCTATCGATGACCTTTTGGAAGGCGTCGAGACCGACAAAGCACGTGGCATCGGTTACCTCGATTTTGGCGGCGGCTACTTTTTTGAGCGTGGCGAGGCTGGACTGGAGGCGGTCGGCGAAGACGTCGGCCATAGCGGTGAGGCGCACGTTGGGATCGGCCTTCAAAGCTTGGGCGGCGGCGCCGGTGCCGCGGCCGCCGCAGCCAATGAGGCCGACTTTGAGGATGCGGTTGTTGGTGGCGGATTTTTCAGCGGCGTGGCCGAGAGCGGAGGTGGCGATGAGGCCGCCAACGGTGGCGGCGGAAGAGTCTTTGAGGAAGTCGCGGCGTGAGATCATAGTGGGTGGTGGGGGTTGGGCTTTAAACGAGGAAAAAAGGTGATGATTTGATATTAAAGGGTTTTTAGGAAAACGTCGCGG
>RGAX01000397.1 GCA_009919985.1 Opitutaceae bacterium | reverse complement strand
TCTTCCGGCCTTACTCCCTCCACCGCCCGCCCCAGATTCTCTAGTGCAGCAGGCCGAATTGGAAGTGCTCTATCAGCTGCAACTCGCGCGAACTCCAGCGCAAGTAAACCAAGCTCACGTACTCGATACTGAGGATTTTTTTAGCTTTGGCGCGGCCGTTCTCGGCCCGTGGTTCACCGCGACCAATCTACCTCAAACGGCCGCCGCCCTCGCCCACCTCGGCAGTGACTTGGATTTATTTAGCCGAGCGACTAAAATATATTTCAACCGGCGGCGGCCGCCCTTTCTGGATGCGCGCCTCCAGCCGTGTGTGGAATTACGAGACACCGGCTCTTATCCCAGTGGTCACGCAATGCGCGCCACCGCGTGGGCCGCAGTGCTCAGCAGTCTTTTTCCGGAGCACGCCGCCGCTTTTCAGGCCCGCGCCGCCGCCAATCGCTGGGGCCGACTCCTGGCGGGAGTTCATAACCCCAGCGATGTCGAAGCCGGCCGAATTTTGGGCGCAGCGATCGGCCGTGAAATGCTGAAAATTCCCGCGCTGCAAAATAAGCTGAAAGAAATTCAGAGCGAAATCGCTCCCTGGCTTCAGCGGAAAGCCGCCTGATCATCTCCCCGAACTGCTCAGGCCGTAGAAAATAAAGTACGCTTGAGCAGTTGCCGCGCACGATAAAGTCGATTCTCCACTGCTTTCGGGGTGCAGTCCAAGGCCGCGGCAATCTCGGCGGTAGTTTGCTCCTCATATTCGAAAAGAATGAGCGCGGTGCGCAAGTCGAGCGGCAGCGCCGCCACCGCTTGTTGCACGGCTAAAATTCGCTCCTGCCGTAACGCGCTTTGCGCCGCGGAAGCCCCTGAAAGGGATTCATCGGCGATTTCCCCGCCGGCCTCAATCCACGCATCGATGGAATGCACCGGATGACGCTGCCACCAACGCAAACGATTCTTAGCTAGATTAGCCGCTATCGCGTAGCACCAAGTGGAAAATTTTGCGCCCGGCCGATAATGAGTGCGCTTAGTAAAAATTCGGCAAAAAACTTCCTGTGCGAGATCCTCCGCTTCCGTCACGTTACCGAGGAGCCTAAAAATAAAACGCTTCACCGGCAGCTCCCACCGCTCCATCAGCGACGCCAAAGCCGCTTCTTCTCCACCCTGTAAGCGGCGCATCAACTCTTCATCGCTGGCGCCAGTAGCTAGATCAGCAGCCATGATTCAATGCGTATGATTCATCTGCAAATCGGGCGCCGTCGCATGATCAAAAGCGG
>RGAX01000396.1 GCA_009919985.1 Opitutaceae bacterium | reverse complement strand
GCCGCTTGCGCAGCCGATTGGCCAGCAGCGTCTGCTTGTCCGAACCCAGCCGGATGCGGCTGTGCTCGTAAACCAAGTCTGTCAGCGTTCGGTAAGCTCTATCAGTAAATAAATCGTCGCGGAGATCACTCATTGATGCAGTCTTTAAAAGTTACGGAAATCGCGTTCCTCGCCCGTCGCTCGGCTGGGCGGCTCCTGGGGCATATCGATGCGGATGCGATTTTTAGCCGGCAGAGGGGGCGCGGGCTTGTGAGCGGCTGACTTGAGGGACTCCACCGCCACGGTGGAGCGGACTTTGAATCCGGACGCTACCCCGGGCGCGCCACCAGGTGTCGATCCGAGCGGGGCAGGGGCTGCGTCGGCTCCGCCGACGAGCTCGCGAAGTTTGCTGACGAGCTCATTGAGGGTTTCAGCTTGAGCAGCGAGCTCCTCGGCAGCGCTCGCGCTTTCCTCGGCGCTGGAGGCGTTGCTTTGAGTCACTTGCTCCATCTCGCCAATGGCTCGATTGATTTGCTCGATTCCCTGAGTTTGCTCCTGCGCGGCAGTGGCGATGTCGGCCACCAATGCATCGGTGGCGGAGATCTTATCCGCAATATTTTTAAGAGATTCCCCCACTTTGAGGGAGCTGGCCGATCCATTGCGGCAGCTGGCGGATCCGTTGCGGCTGCTGGCAATGGCCGCCTCGATCTTGGCGGCGGTCTCCTTGGCGGCGGCGGCGCTGCGCTGGGCCAGCGAGCGCACCTCGTCGGCCACCACGGCGAACCCCGCGCCCGCTTCCCCCGCGCGCGCGGCTTCCACCGCGGCGTTGAGCGCCAGGATGTTGGTCTGAAACGCAATCTCGTCGATGCCCTTGACAATCTTGGCCACCTCGCCGCTCGAGGATTCAATCGCCGCCATCGCCTGGTTCATCTCCCCCATCGTGCGGTCCATGTCCACCATGTTGCCCGACCCGGTTTGCGCCATAAGGCGGGTTTCGGAGGCGACGGTTTTGGCCTTGTGCGCGTTATCGGCTGTGGCGCGGACCATGCTGGAAATTTCCTCCAGTGAGGCGCTCGTCTCTTCCACGGAAGACGCTTGATGATTGGCTCCGGCTGAAAGGTTTTGACTTGAGCAGGCGAGTTGGGATGAGGCTCCTTCCAGTTCTTGGCTGGCATGGGAAAGCTCGTTGGCCAGCGCGTCGAGCGGGCGGATGATTTTGGTGAAAAAGGTGGCGCACATGCGGATGACCACGACGATGGTCAATGCCGCCATGCCCAGCAG
>RGAX01000395.1 GCA_009919985.1 Opitutaceae bacterium | reverse complement strand
GTCGCCGGCCGGCAGCGCGGTTGGTTTCTCCCCGAAAAGTTCACCAAAGCATCGGCGAGAAACCCGAGCCGAGGGCATGCCGCGCTGGCGGTGAATCCAAACCTACACGACCCGCGCCCAAAGGACTTTCAGGTACCGGCTTTCCAAGCAATTGGAGTAAACCGGATGGTCCACACCGGGCCCCGTGCGATCAAAAAACTGCAGTCGCCGGCTCTGCCGATGCGCCGCCTTGATGACGTGCGCCTCAAAATCTTCCAGCGACAACAGACCCGAGCAAGAACACGTCACGAAAATCCCGCCCGGTTTCACCAACGAGATCGCGAGCAAATTGAGATCCTCGTATTTTTGGCGCCCTTCCCAATTTCCCGCCGCATCGCGGGTGAAGATAAATTTCGGCGGATCGAGCACCACGACGTCCCATTTTTCTCCGTTTTGCTGCATCTGGCGCGCGTAGGCAAACGCATCGGCGTGCACAAACTTTAGCCGAACTTGGTTGAGGTTCGCGTTCCGTTTCGCTTGCTCGAGCGCGACCTCGTCAAGGTCGACACTCGTCACTTCGGCGGCGCCACCGATGAGCTTAGCATTGAGCGAAAAACCACCGGTGTAGCAGCAGAGATCGAGCACCCGCGCGTCTTTGGCAAATCGCACCACCGCCCGGCGATTGTCGCGTTGATCGCAGAAAAAACCGGTCTTGTGCCCTTCCGCAAAGTCCACCTCGTAGCGCACGCCATGCTCGCGGATTTTCACTTTGGCGGGTGCCGCGGCGTTGGTTTCTTTAAACAACGAAGGTTTGATGCCTTCGAGACTGCCGAGGTCGTGATCCACGTGAACACGCGCAAACTTCGTTCCAGCCAGCTCGTGCAAGAGCGGCAGCCATTGGGGCAACCGTTGCGCGATGCCCAGGGAGTAAATCTCGCACAGCAGGGTATCGCCGTAGCGGTCGATCGTCAGTCCGCTGAGTCCATCACCATCGGAGCTGATCAGGCGATACGCGTCGGTGGTCTCATCGAGCTTGAAGAGGTCCCGTCGCAACGCGACTGCACGACGAATCGCTCCTTCAAAGTAGCTCTCATTGACGGGCTCAGTCGAGTGACACACCACGCGAAGCGGAATCTTCGCACGCGGATTGAAGAGGCCTCCGCCCGTGAGGTTGCCGTTCTTGTCGTAGACGTTGACGAAGTCTCCCGGACGCGCGTCCGGGGAACACTGGCCGAGGAGACGTGGGAAAATCGCCGGCTGAAACGTAAAATATTTCAACTGC
>RGAX01000394.1 GCA_009919985.1 Opitutaceae bacterium | reverse complement strand
CTGTTCTGGATCGGTGCGGCCCCGGCCTTCCTCTGCATTTTCATTATGTTCCGCCTCAAGGAGCCGGTCAAATGGATCGCGGCGCGCGACGCCAGCCGGCTCGCTGGTGGCAAGGCGATGGGCAGCTACGGCAGCCTCTTCGGCGAGGTGCAATGGCGCCGCCCGGCGATTTTGGGCATGATTCTCTGCGTGTCCGGCGTCGTCGGCCTCTGGGGAGTCGGCTTTTTCAGCGGCGCGCTCATTGGCCCAGCGATCGAGAATGCGCTCAAGGCGCAAAACCCGGCAATCACCCCCGCCGCGCTCGCCGCCGGCAAGCAGTGGTGGACCGCCGCCAATCTCATCGTGCAGAACATCGGCGCGTTCTTCGGAATGATCCTTTTCGCGAAGCTCGCGCACCGCTACGGACGGAAAACCGTCTTCGCCCTCGGCTTCATCGCCGCGTTTGCCGCCACGATCTATTTCTATAAGAATTTCCAGACCAAGTCCGATATCTGGATGACGGGCCTGATGGGCTTCTGTCAGCTCAGCATCTTCGCCGGCTTCGCGATCTATCTACCCGAGCTGTTCCCCACGCGGCTGCGCAGCACGGGCGTGAGTTTTTGCTACAACGTCGGGCGCTTTGTCGCCGCCACCGGACCGATCACGCTGGGTGGCTTGCAGAAATACCTGAGCGAAAAAGCCGTGGCCGCCCTCCCCGTGACCGCCGATGCGCTCTCCAAGGCTGACGCTCAGCTCACCGCCTTTCGCAACGCCGCCTGCTGGCTCGCCTGCATCTACGTGATCGGCCTCCTCGTGCTCCCGTTCTTGCCCGAAACCAAGGGCCGGCCGATGCCCGAAGAGTAAATGTCTCTGCGCGGCGCATCCCGAATCTTTTTTCAAGAAAGCGTCTGCGGCTGCAAAAAAATAGCCGATCAGTACGCGGTAACTGTTGTGAGGGATAGATTTACGGGTCTTGGTAGATTCTTTTTTAATTACGCAGTTATTTTTGAGCGTTCAGCCTAGTCGCGCATCTATCATCCCGTAGACAGTGCTGTGCTGGTAACACAGTACTCAGTTTGTAGTTATTAAGGTTTGCTTGGTGTCAGGTCACACGGGCCGCTCCCTTACGGGGGCGGCTCTTGTGTTTTGGGGGTTCGAGACCTTCGCCGTCTGCTTTTTGTTTGGGGATTTCTGTTTTAGGACTGACGCACATTCCGCTTGCGCCGGATTCGGACGCACCGTTGGGTGCGCGTGCCTGTAGGGGTGTCTTCCGCGGAAGACTGAGATTGCGG
>RGAX01000393.1 GCA_009919985.1 Opitutaceae bacterium | reverse complement strand
AGCCGCCCGGAATCCGGGAGAGATCCCACGGGTTCCGGGTGACGCCGAACGCGGAGTTTTCCGTCGAGCTGCCCATGGCAAACTCGTCCATGTTCAATCGCCCGAATACGATTGCCCCTGCCGCCTTGAGCTTTTCGATCACCGTCGCATCGTAGGGCGAAATGAATTCGCCGAGAATCTTGGAGCCGCATTGGAGCGGCTGGCCTTGGACGGCCAGCACGTCCTTGATAGCGATCGGGATGCCCAGCAACGGTTTTTGTGCGTGCGTGGCGCCCGCAGCCAGCGCCTGGTCCGCCGCATCCGCCTGCGCCAGGGCGTCCGCCCCGTCGTGCCGGATGAAGGCGTGAATCTGCCCGTCCACGCGGGCGATCTGGTCCAGGCAGGCCTGCGTGGCTTCGCGCGCGGAGACGTCGCGCCGGGCAAGGCTGGCCGCGAGGCCGGAAAGGGTCAGGTGGTTGGGCATGGGGAAATCTTTACTCGACGATTTTAGGGACGAGGAACAGGCCGCCGGCCTGCCGGGGCGCATTGCGCAGAGCGTCTTCGTGCGACAGCGAGGGGCGGACTTCATCCGCGCGGGTGACATTGACGAGAGGGACCGCGTGCGCGGTCGGCTCCACGCCGGTCACATCGAGTTCCCTCAGTTTTTCGATGTAGCCTAGAATCCCCCCGAGTTGTGCGGAGAGCTTTTTTTCCTCGTCGGGCGTGAGCGCGAGGCGCGCCAGATGCGCGACGTATTGGACATTTATTTCAGCGGCAGCCATGCCGGAAATTAAAGTCCGCCAGCCGAAGTGGAAAGCCCAAAGTCGCGGCGGCGGGGCTATTCCTCGTCAAACTTGCGCTTGAGGAGGGCTTCAATCTCGGCGATGGCCTGGGTGGCATCTTCGCCGTTGGCGTGGATGGTGAGTTTGCTGCCGGGACCGGCGGCGAGCATCATCAGGCCCATGATGCTTTTGCCGTTGATTTTTTCGCCGTCTTTTTCCACGAAGATGTCGCAGGCGAACCGGTTGGCGGTCTTGACGAACAGGGCCGCCGGCCGGGCGTGGATGCCGAGTTTGTTCACCACGGTGAGTTCCTTGGTGAAAAAAGCCGTGTCGGCCAGTTTTTTAGCGCTCATGGGTTGGATCTTGCAAGGTTAAGTGATGTCAGTCCGTCACGCCATCGAATTTTAAACAGGGGGCGGGGCGGCTGGATTCATCTGAGCGATCAGGCGTTCGTTCAGTTCCTGCGCGGCGTTGTAGCCGGAATTTTTAAGCTTGGTCTGATAGGCTGCCACTTCAATCAGCCGCGCCA
>RGAX01000392.1 GCA_009919985.1 Opitutaceae bacterium | reverse complement strand
GCAAGGCGGAGGGCGTAGGTGAGCTCCGTATCCGCTGCTGGCGTTCGCGCCATCATCGTGAGTAATAATTTGGTCTGCCACGCTTCAGAGTGGGTCGTGAATAGATCCGCAGTCGCTCGCCAGAGGTGACCGGGCGTGGTTCGCGCAATGAGGTCTGTGAAGAATTTCTCTCCGTGGCCGCCAAGATTCGAGCGAGTCGCGAGCACGCGCAAGGCGGTGAGGGCGGCATCGCTATCAGTCGTAGCGGTAGCGAGGGGCGCAAATAATTTTTGATCATCAGTGGCGCCGAGACGCTCGAGAGCGAAAGCGGTTGGTAGCGCCGCGGATTGATCTGCCGCTGAGTGCAGGGCGGAAACGGCGCTGGCCGCGGCGAGGCGCTCGACGAGGTCGTTGGTCGCAAGCGTGCGGACGACTATATTATCATCCGCAAGTTTGGCCACGAGTGCGGTCGCACTGGCGGTCGAAAAATCAGGGGGGACGGGGGCACGGACGGAATTATCCTCAACTCGCCAAACAATGCGCCAGATGCGACCGTGCGCGTGATCACGGTTTGGATGCGTCAGGGGCTGCTCATAATGGCCGATGATGGGATTGTAGAAATCAGCAATCCAGAGCGCGCCATCCGGACCCAGCTTCACTTGCACCGGGCGAAAAGCCGGGTCATCACACGTGAGAAAATCCGGCATGCGGATTGCTTGAGGCGTGGAGCCAGTCCAATCGAGCCGGTCGCGATTGATGCGGCGGGTGACGGGATTGCCATTAAAAAGGTTGCCGCGGTATTCTTCGGGAAATTGGGTGGCGGCGTAATACGTAATGCCGGCGATGGCGCTCGAGCCGTGATCATCGAGCGTGATTGGGGGAGCAAAGCCTAAGCCATCATGCTGCTTGTTGATACCTTCGTAAAAGCCGCCATGCACGAGCAGGTAAACGGGTTTGGAGTGTGAGTCGGCGGTATAGATATCGCCGCGGGGATCGAACGCTAAGCCGAAGGGATTGGTCTGGCCATGCGTCCATTGTTCAAAATGCGAGCCATCCGGCCGGAAACGATAGGTGTTGCCGCTATCAAGCACGGTCACTCGGCCCGAGCGATCCCGTACCTCGCTGTGGTTGGCAAAACCGTGCGTGCCGTAAATCCAGCCATCGACCCAGTAGGTGAAATTAGACGCCATGCCGTGCGTATCTTTAAAGCCAAAGCCGGTGTATAATTCTTCGCGCACATCCGCGCGGCCATCGCCATCGGTGTCCTCTAATCGCCAAATGCTGGGGATCGAGTGAAGGATCACTGTGTCA
>RGAX01000391.1 GCA_009919985.1 Opitutaceae bacterium | reverse complement strand
GATGCTCCGCAATCGTCTGCGTCGTTAGCGGCACAAAACTCGAGCTCGGCGCCAAAATCACAAAAAACCACGCACCTAAAAAACCAAAAACCGGTCGCCGCCACAACGCCCACCCCGTCGCCACCAATAACCCCAAAATCAAAATTCCCTGCACCCAGACTTCGCCCACACCGCGCACTACATTTGTTCCATAATCGAGTACTAGGGGATAGGGCCACACCGCTAATTGCAGATAAATGCCGAGCGCTCGACATTGCGTGAGTAGATACGTCCATCCACTCATCCCGAGCCCAAACCCCACCGTACCCGCGCGCCCCTCGCTACTCGCCATCAACAGCCCGAGTGGAATCCAAGTCAAAGCGAGGCTCGCATAAAATTTCCAACGCGCCCGCCACGCCGCACCCAAGGTGCCTGCGATGAACGTTCGGTCATATAAAAAAACTAAGAGCGGCGCCGTCGCCACAAGCTCCTTACTCATGACACCCGCGCCACACGCCGCCACCGCCACACCGCGCCACCACCCCGAGCTCCGCGAATCCATCGAGCGCTCAAACGCATAAAAAATAAGTAGGTAAAAAAGCCCCGCCAACAGCTCGTTGCGCTGCACAATGCAAATCACCGACTCCGATTGCAACGGATGCACCAGCCACAATAACGCTACCGCCGCAGCGATTTTTTCAGCGTACCGCTGCGCCACGCTTTCTGGCCCGCACCGCCGTAACGTTCGTCTTAAAAGTCCCCATAGCGCCAACCCCGCCAGCGCATGGACGGTAAGATTAAAAACGTGATAACTCGCCACCTCGAGCCCCCCCCATGCGTAATTGAGTGCGAGCGAAAGATTCACCAGCGGACGGCCCGTCGCACCCGCCGCCGAGACCGGAGTAAGCAAAACGGGCGTGAGCGGCCACAGCTGGCGGATCGTGGCATTGCGCTCAATCGCCGGATGATCATCGAAAATTAACGGCACCCGCAGGCTAGCCCCATAAACGAACGCCACCGCTGTCACCAGGACCAGCCCGATAAGAAAAATCCACCGCCTACCGGCTGTTTTTTGAAGTTGGGGTCGAAGCGCATTCACACAGACCGAGCAAACCGTCTTCGCTGCGGCGGGAAACTCTATTCTGAGATCGGCTATATTTTTGTAAAAACTCACTTTTTAGCGCGCGCTCCACATTTCGTCACACACTCGTCGCACGTTCGTCATCTCGCTGAAACATCGCCGCGCTAGATTGTCGGAATGCGTTTCGTATCGCTTTTTTTGGTCGCGCTTGCCCTCGCCACACTCGGCCT
>RGAX01000040.1 GCA_009919985.1 Opitutaceae bacterium | reverse complement strand
AAAAACAGGTGGCCAGCCGCGCTAACAAGTGCGCGGCTTAGACAGACGGCACGGTTTAGAAATCGATGGTGGTGGAGAAGCGGAAGCTACGCGGGGCGCCCCAAGAGCCGGTCGAGAGGGTAGCAGAGGTGTAGTAATCGACGTTTTCGAGGTTATCGAGATTGAGGGCGAAGGTGGTGGGGTAGTTAAGAATTTTGGTGCGGTAGCCGCCGAGCAAGCTGATGAGGGTGTAGCCTGGGGACCAGAGTTCTTGGACGGGCGAGCCTTGGATTGGCGTACCGTTGCCCCGGAAGGTGCGGTCGCGCCAGTTGGCTCCGCCGCCGAGGTATACGCCTTTGAACGGTCCGCGTGGAAATTCGTAACGGGTGAAGACGTTGAACTTGCGCTTGGTGTAGCCGGCGTTGGGGACGCCATCGGGGTAGGTGAGCAGGAACGCGTCGAGCAGCGGGGTGGCTTTGTTGAGGGCTCGGGCATCAGTCTGGAAGCCTTTGAGGAGCGGCAGGCGGTCTTCGGTGACAAGGTCGTTGGTGGCGGCGTTAAAGGAGAGGCGCCAGGTACGGGTGAGGTTGGCGATGAGCTCGAATTCGTAGCCGCTGGTGGTGAGTTTTTGGTAATCGGTACCGGCGCCGTTGAAGGTGGTGGGGAAGATGGCGGTGACTTCGTCGCGGATGGCGACAGCCGGCGCCGGGGAAATGCGGGCGTTGGGCTGGTAGTTGTCGTAGCGTGTGAGGTTCGCCTCGATGCGACCGCCAAAAAGGGTGAAGCGGGCGGACATATCCGAGCCTTCGCCGGTGGGGATGGATTGTTTGGATCCGACGGTAAACAAATCACTGCCCTCGCCCAGGGAGATGCGGAAAGATTGGGCGCGGTTGTAGGAGAGGGCAAAAGTGTCGTTGAGGCGGTAGACGACCCCGTAGTTGGAGCCGTTCAGTTTGTAGTGCACGAATGCGGGGTTGGGGGCGAAGGCGCCGGGGATGAAGTCGTTGACCCAGGTGTTGGCGATTGGACGGGGAGCGCCGACGGTGGTCTTCATGTTGAAGGCGTCTTGGCGGAAGCCGAGGAGAGTGAAGAGATGGTTATTAAAATAGCTGCCGGAGGCGCCGACGCCGAGAGAGGGGGTGTAGAAGCGTCGGGAGATTTGGTTGCCGGAGGCGCCGACGGTGTTGGAGAAGTCGGGGAACCAAGCGGAAACGCCGGGGACGGGACCGAGGTCGCCGGTGAGATTGCCGCTGTCGCCATCGCGCAAGTAATAGCGGCGAATGAAACGGTTATTGGTAAACGTGCTGCGATTGGCGGTGAAGGCGGCTTGCGTGCCGGCGTTGTTGATGGTGCCGACGAAGTTGGCATTGGCTGGATCGACGTATTCGCCCCACTTGGGTTTCATGGCGCCGGGGTTGTCTTGGTGTTGTTGGGCGTTGAATACGAACTGCTGCTGCATCCAAGAAAGTTTCAGGTCGTAGACGGCGGAGATACGCATATCGCGCACGATATTGCCTCCGATGTTGCGGGTGCGGAAATATTCGCTGTAAAGTTGGTTGTAGTACGGGTTGACGGCGCCGCTGGGCAGGTTGGGCGATAGGTCGCGGTAGATGGTGCGGCTAGCCGCGGAGCTCCAGGTGTCGAGTTTCTGTTGGTAGAAATTGCCGGAGAGCAGCAGGTGGAGGTTATCGCCGATGTGGTGTTCGGCATCGAGGGTGACGGAGTCGTAGTAATTTTTGGCGGTGCTATTGGGGCCGTTGAGCTGGAGGGTTTTGGGGACGACGCTGGAGTCGATGGCAGTAAGACTGCTGCCGGTGCTGCGGCGCATGGTGTTGGCGCGGAACAGGGAGCCGTTGGCAGGAACGTAGACGTAGCCGGCAGTGTTGGTAAGCGTGGTAACGGTGCTGAAGGTATAGGCGTCGATGAAGAGGCCTTGGGAATTTACGCCGGTGCTCTTAGCGTGCTCGGCCATGAGGCTGATAGTAGTTTTGCGGAACGGTCGGTAAGTGAGCGCACCGTACATGCCGCGGAAATCACGGTGGACGTTGTGCACCCAGGAATCGTTGTTCTGTTGGACGGCGGCGATGCGGAGGGCGAGTTTGTCGTTGAGGCGTCGGTTCAGATCGAGTTCGGCGCGCAGAAGGTTGTCGGTGCCGACCATGAGTTTTACGCGGGTGAGGTTTTTGGTGAACAGGCCGCGCTTGGTGATTTGGTTGCTGGCGCCGCCGAGGTCGGCTTCGCCGTAGAGAAAGGCGTTAGGGCCGCGGAGGATTTCGATACGTTCGGTGGCGTAAGATTCCATTGGGGAGTACCAGATCCAGCCGTTGCGCACGGCGTAGTTGTTTACGATGCCACGAAAGATACCCTTGTTTGGGAGGGCAGGATCGGGGTTGGCTTCGCCGGTGACGAACCATTTAGACATTTCGTCGAGGTTGGTCGCGCCGATGTCCTCGATGAACTGGGCGTTGATGATGGAGATGGAGTTGGCGACGTTTTTGAGATCCTGCACGGTGCGCATACCGGAGGTTGTCTGCATGGATTCGTAGCCGAGGTCTTGTTGTTCGGAGACGGTAAAGGTGGATAGGGTAATCGCGTCGCTTTTTTTGGCGGCGGTCTCGGCGGCGGTGCCCGTGGTGGTCGCGCGGGCGGGGGCATTTTGGGCGTGGGCCGAGAGGGTTATGATCACGCCGAGGGCTAGGTTGAGCCAGGGTCGAAGCGCGTTGCTGGAAGCACGATTTTGGGCAGTTAACATGGTATTTAAGTACATAATGGCTAACTTAGTTGAGGGACTCTAGGCTGCTTGGTTCTGGTGAGGATGATGAAAAAAGCGGAGTGAGCGAGCTGTGAACGCGCTGTAGTTTAATGAAAATCACGTCCAGTAATTTTTGCCCGGATGCCTCTTAAGGTCGGCTTGTGGTGGAGGCTTCCTTTTTCGGGTTATTTTGCCCACGATGGTCACCTTGGCGTTACGATGATCACTAACAATAATCTCAACATTCCCGGGCCGGTGCTGCTTTTTGATGGCGAGTGTGAGTTGTGCCATCGCGTCGTGCTTTGGTTGCTGCGCAGGGATGGGCGCGGGATTTTGCGGTTTGCCCCATTGCAGGGCGTGGCGGCTCAGGCTTATCTGCGAGCCCACGGGTTGCCGACAGAGGATTTCGACTCCCTGGTTTATGTGCCGAAGTGGGCGGGGCGGGAGCGCAGAGAATATTTATTGCGCACCGATGGAGCGCTGGCGGCGGCGCGCGTGGTGGGCGGATTGGGTTCTGTGGTAGCGTGGGCTCGCATTTTACCGCGGGCTTGGCGTGACGGCGTTTACTGTCTGATCGCGCGTTGGCGTTACCGTATTTGGGGTGAAAGAAAGTCTCGCCCGTTCGCGCGGCCAGAATGGGCGGAGCGGTTTTTGACCTGAGGTCCCGCTCTGTCCTTAAGAGGAACCGTCTGGTTTCTGCGGGATCAACACCGACATCAAAATTGAAGTCGTGAGCACCCCGCCGATTACGCCGAGCGAGGTGCCGGTGGTGATGTGCACCCAGTTTTCGGCGAGCATTTTTACGCCGATGAACACCAGAATTACCGCGAGGCCGATTTTGAGGTAGCGGAACAGGCCCATGATGCCACTGAGAGCGAAGTAAAGAGAGCGCAGGCCGAGGATGGCGAAGATATTAGAGGTGAGGGCGACAAAACTGTCTTTAGTGATCGCGAGCACGGCAGGCAGGGAATCGAGCGCAAAGATCAGATCGGTTGTTTCAATCACGATCAGCACGATGAACAAAGGCGTCGCCATGCGACGGCCTTCATGACGGATGAAAAAGCGGCCCTGTTCGTTGTGCGGAGCGACCGGGTAGAATTTACGGAAGAGTTTGACTGCAAAATTGTGCTCGGGGTCGACCTCGGCCTCTTTGCTTGGGAGGGCCATTTTGACGCCGGTGTAGACCAGAAACGCCCCGAAAACGTAAAGAATCCAATGAAAGCGAGCGATGACACTCACGCCGACGATAATAAACGCGGCGCGCATCAACACGGCCCCGATGATGCCCCAAAACAGGACGCGATGCTGGTAACGCGGTTCGACTTTGAAGTACGCAAACACCAAAATGAACACGAATACGTTGTCCACGCTTAGGCACAATTCGATGAGATAACCGGCGAGAAATTGCTGCGCCGGTTCCGGTCCACGCCATTGCCAGAGCAGGGCCCCGAAGCCCAAGGCTAGGGTGAGCCACACCCCGCACCAACCGAGGGCCTCTTTCATGCCCACGACGTGGGACTTGCGTTGGAATACGCCGAGATCCAGCGCGAGCATCGCAGAGATGAAAGTGAAAAAAGCAGCCCACGCCCAAAGCGGCATGGCATCGATGACAGCGAGAAACGAAAACATGGTGCGCCTTTTCTGCCGCGACCACCCCGTCTCGTGCAAGCGGGGAGTGGAAGCTTGGAATGTCCTGGTTGGATTCCATCGGCCCCGCGCCACCTTATTTCGCGGGCAAAGTTTTTGACATGATTCGCCGGGAAGCGTTCAGTTCGCGCCCTTATGCTGAGGCTAATTTTACCACTCTTCCGCTCCGGGTCCCTGTCTGTTATCCTGCTGGCTTTCTCGCTTCAGGCGCAAAGCGCCTCGCCCACCTCTGTCGTAACCCCAGCACCCGAGGTTGCGGCCGCGAACTTAACCAAGTCGGCCGCAACCCGCGCACCGGATCTGCTCGAGCACATGGTCGATGTCGTTTTGCAGCTGTTCCATGTGAAGACGGGCGAAAACACGACCACGCACTTTGTCATCTGCTTCCTGTTTTTGGCCGGCGCGATTTTGCTGCGGCGGTTTGTCACTACGATCATTTTTAATTTTCTCAAACGGCTCGCTTCCAAAACTGAGACGACCCTCGACGATAAGCTCTTTCCGGCGCTCGAGGGCCCGGTCGCGACGTTTGTGATGGTGACCGGTATTTTTGCGGCGCTTAAGGTGCTGAAACTTTCCGAAACGGTAGATCGCAGTATCGGCTACGGCTCCACGGTGGCGTTTTCCTTGGTGATTTTCTGGGCGTTACTGCGTGCCTTTAACGCGGTCCTCGACCATGCCGCTGAGATCGCGAAGGAGCGCCAGATGGGCGTCGCAGCATTCATGCCGTGGATCAAAAAGACCCTCGTCGCGCTGTTCGTGGTGGTCGGCGTGCTAATCACGATCCAGAGCTTGGGTTATAACGTTTCCACGATTCTTTCGGGTCTAGGGATCGGTGGTTTGGCGTTCGCTTTGGCCGCGCAAGATACCATCGCTAATCTTTTCGGCTCGCTGGTGGTCGCGATTGATCAGCCCTTTAAGGTTGGAGAGACGGTAAAAATCGGCGCCAACACCGGCACAGTCGAGGACATCGGCCTGCGTTCAACGAAGATCCGTCTCGTCGACAAGTCGCTGGTCGTGATCCCCAACAAGCTGGTTTCGTCCGAGGCCATCACCAACTTGTCTCGATTCACGCAGCGTCGTTTCGAACAAGTCATTGGACTTAGTTATGATACCACGGCCGACCAGATGAAGCTCATCGTCGAGGACATCCGTCAGCACATCTTGAGTGAAGCCGCGGTGGATGCGAATTCGGTGATGGTTTTTTTTCGCGACTTAAGCGCGTCATCGCTTGATCTGTGGATTGTCTACGTCGCGCAAGGCCCAGATTTTCAACAGAGCCTTGCGCTCAAGCAACGCGTGAATCTTGAGATCATGCGCTTGGTGAAATCGCGTGGATTATCGTTTGCTTTTCCAACTTCGGTCATGCACCTCGACGGACCGATCGCCAAACAGATCGCGGCGGTCAAAAACTGATTATTAGTCCAGCGTCTGCCGGTAGCGTTTCACGCCGACTGCCATCGCTACGACCAGAAACGCTAGTAACGGCCAGAGTTCCGGCGCGATTTCGGCGAGGCCGTTACCCTTTAGCAAAATGCCGCGCACGATGCGCAGAAAATGCGTGTTGGGCAGGCATGAGCCGACGTTTTGCGCCCACGGCGGCATGCCGCGAAACGGAAACATGAAGCCCGAGAGCAAAATCGAAGGCAGGAAGAAAAAGAACGCCATCTGCACGGCTTGAAGCTGGTTTTTAGCCAGCGTCGAAAACGTGATGCCGACCGCAAGATTGGCCGCGATAAATAGAAACGCGACGGCGTACAGCAGCGGTAGGCTGCCAACCATCGGCACGTGAAAAATGAAACGCGCCGCGATCAGAATCAGCGTCACTTGGATGTACCCGACGGCGATGTAGGGCAGAATTTTTCCGACCATCACCTCGAAGGGGCGTACGGGTGTCGCTAAGAGATTTTCCATCGTGCCGCGTTCTCGCTCTCGAGTGATCGCGAGTGCGGTGATGATGACCATCGTCATAGTCAGTACCACGCCCATCAGGCCGGGAACGACGTTGTATTGGGTGATGTTTTCCGGGTTGTAGTGTGCGTGGATGCGAAAATCGACGGGACCGTTTTTGGCGCGGAGCCGCGCGAGGGGGCCAGGGAGGTCGCGATTGAAAATCGTGTTGGCGAGGGCGTTGACCGAGGCGAGCGCGGGACCGGTGGCCGCCGGATCGGAGGCGTCGGCCTCGATAAGTACGGTGGGGCGTTCACCGCGCAGGAGTTTGCGGGAAAAATCTTCGGGAATGTTGATGACGAACTGCGCATCGCCGATTTGCAGCAGAAGTTGCACCTCGGATTCGCTCGAAGTTTCGTGGACGATGGAGAAATAATCGCTCGTGCGGAGGGCTTGAACGAGGGTGCGGGCGAAAGGGCCTTGATCGCCTAGGCGCAGCGCAGTGGGGAGATGACGCGGGTCGGAGTTGATGGCGAAGCCGAACATCATGAGCTGCATCAATGGGATGCCGACCATCATGACGAAGGTCACGCGGTCACGCTTCATCTGGATAAACTCTTTGAGCACAATTGCCCAGAGGCGGTGTAACGTAAAGCGCGGCAGGCTCATGAAAAATTATCCTTCGCTTCGTCCATGAGGCTGATGAACACGTCTTCGAGACCGGAGGCGATCGGTTGCCAGTCATGGCGTGGGTCGCGCACAGTCGCGATGGCGGCGCTGAGGTGCGCAGGATCGCGGCTACTCACGTGGAGGGTGTTGCCGAAGGCGACGACTTGCTCGACGCCGGCTTGGCGACGCAGCGTGGTGGCGAGATTGAGCAGATCGGGGCCGGTAACGCGCCAGGTGGTGAGTTTCGCGGCGGCGAGGACATCGGCGAGCGTGCCGCGGGTAAGCAAGTGACCGTAGGCGAGGTAAGCGAGTCGGTGGCAGCGCTCGGCCTCATCCATGTAGTGGGTCGTGATAAGGACGGTGAGACCGCCGGCGGCGAGTTGATGAATTTCATCCCAAAATTCACGGCGGGCCTTGGGGTCGACACCGGCGGTGGGCTCGTCAAGGAGGAGAAGTTTGGGCTCGTGGATGAGACAGGCGGCTAGGGCGAGGCGTTGTTTCCAGCCACCGGAAAGTTGACCGGCAAGTTGGTGGCTGCGGTGGGTGAGGCCGAGGCGCTCGAGGCTGCGTTGGACCGCTGTGGCACGGTCTGGTACGGCATAGATGCGGGCGACGAAATCGAGATTTTCGCGGATACTTAGGTCTTCGTAGTAACTAAATTTTTGCGTCATGTAGCCGACGTGGCGCTTGATCTCGGCTTGTTGCGTGCGCACATCGAAGCCGAGACAAGTGCCGGTGCCGGCGTCGGGCGTGAGGAGACCGCAAAGCATACGGATGAACGTGGTCTTGCCGGAGCCATTGGGCCCGAGAAAGCCATAGATCTCGCCGCGGCGCACGGATAGGTCGATGGCGTCGACGACAGTTTTGTCGCCGAAGCGCTTGGTGACGCCGGTGACGTCGATAGCGAGGTCTTTTTCGAGCGCGGCCATTCGAGTTTTATTTTGCGAGGGCTACGTCGACGGGTTGGCCGGGGTGGAGGTCGCGGGTGGCGGAGGGGTCGTTGAAAACCGCCTCGATCATGAAGACAAGTTTGGCACGGTTTTCGCGATTATAAAGAATGGGCGGGGTGTATTCAGGCTGAGGCGATAGATAGCTGATCCGAGCGGTGAGCGGTGCGGGCCGGCCGTTAATGTTAATGCGAACGGCGGCGCCGGCGGTCAGGGCGGCGAACTCGGCCTCGGGGACAAAGAAGCGGACCTTGATGTTTTCGGGCGGAAGGAGCGACACGACGGGATTGCCGGCGGCGACGAATTCTCCGGCGCGATAAAGGGTATCGTAAACTAAGGCGTCGCGCGCAGCGGATTGGGTTTTTTGAGCGACAGCCCAATCGGTTTTTTCTTTGGCGGCACGGGCGGCGCTGACTTCGGCTTCGGCAGCCGTCAGCGCGTCGGTGCGGCCGCCGAGTTGGGCGGTGGCAAGTTGAGCGGTGAGCTCTTCGATAGCACGGGTATTGCGCTCGTGGGTGAGGCGGGCGCGGTCGAAATCGGCTTCGGCGACGACGCGGGTGTCGTAGAGATTTTTTTGGCGGTTGAGGTCGAGCTGGGAGAGTTCAGCGGCGGCGCGGGCTTGATCGAGCCGGGCGGTGAGGGTGGCGAGCTCGGATGGCCGTGAGCCTTTTTGAGCGTCGGCGAGCCGGGCGCGGGCGGCGCGGAATTGTTCGGCGGCCTGGCGTTGCGCGGCAAGTTCGTTGGCGTGTTCGAGGGTAAAAAGCGTGGTGCCAGCGGTGATACGAGAGCCTTTGGTGACGGCGAGGGTTTCGAGTTGGCCTGCTAGGGGCGCAGCGACGTAAATAAAATCGCCTTCGAGGTAACCTTGGTAACCAACGGTGCTCGGGCGCGAACAGCCGGCGAGGATGAGCGTGGCGCCGGCGAGGATGAGGACGGCGCGGAGAGAGCGTTTAGCGAGGGAAGAGTTTTTCATGTTCTTTGCGACCGACGGGAGTGAGGAGGCCGCCGAAAAAAAGATCGATGGCGCGGGTATAAATTTCGGTGGGAGTAAGCTTGAGCTGTTCAAGGGAGGCGGGTTGGAGGAGACCCTGAAGCGCGTGGAGGTAAAAATGAATCGTGAAAACGGGGTGGATATCGTCGCGAACCATGCCGGTGAGTTGGCCTTGCTCGACGAAGCGGCCGAAAATGTAGGGGATGTCTTTTTGGCGTAGTTCGTGGAGGAGTGCGTGGAGGTGAGGGGCGAAACGCTGGAGGTCGCGTACGGCGTGGGGTGTGACGGTGTGTAAGCGCTGCGCCAGGCCTTCAGCGAAACCGCGAAGTTTCTCGGCAAAATTCAAACGGCGATGACGCAGAAGGGCGTCGGCTTCAGCCCTAATTTCTCGGCTGAGACCGAGGATCACATCGCGAATCAGTGCGTCTTTGCTGGAGAAGTGTTGGTAGAGGGTTTTTTTGCTGATCCCGAGCTCGCTCGCGATGGCATCCATGGTGACGGCGCTGTAACCGTGAGTCAGAAAATCAGCGCGAGCTTGGCCAAGAATACGGTTGCTGAGCTCGTTGTTGGCGGCGGCAGACGATAAGGCGGAAATTTTGACAGCGACTGGCATGACTACGAAGGAAACTATAATCGTTTTTTCAGTTTCCAGAGCAATATAATTTTGGCTTCGAGGCCTGCAGCTTGGGCCGATATAGGGAATCGAGGGTTATTGGGTGGTCGGCGCAACTGGTGATTGTAACGGCAAAATTAATCGCTCTAGTCTTGCCATGCCCGTTCAGGCCAACGTCAAAGTCGATCTCTCCGTGTTGCTTGCCCGAAAAGACGGCGTGGCGTTGAAGAAGTACCTCGAGCCGTGGCTGCCGATGGATTTGGCTCCGTTGATTGCGGAGATGCACATCGAGGAATTGGCAGCGTTGTTTCGGTTGAGTTCGCGGGAGCTGGCGGTGGCGACTTTTTCTTATCTGTCGATTGAGCCGCAGAAAAAATTGCTCAAAATGCTCACTCAAGAGCATGCGTCAGCGTTGTTGAATGCATTGCCGCCAGACGATCGCACGGCTTTTTTGGACGAGCTGCCACTTGATGTGGCTATGCAGATGTTGGCCATGCTCACGCCAGACGAGCGGCAGGTGGCGCAGGCATTACTCGCTTATCCTGAGCATAGTGTTGGGCGAATGATGACACTCGACTACGTGGCCGTGCAGCCCAAGTGGTCCGTGCGTGAGGCGCTCGATTATATCCGTGAGCATGGTTATGATCGCGAAACGTTGAATGTCGTCTTCGCCGTCGATGCCGAAGGGCGCTTGATCGACGATATTCGCGTACGGCGCTTTCTGCTTTCACCGTTGGATCGACCGGTGTCCGAGTTGCTGGATGGCAATCATGCGACACTCTCGCCCACAGATGATCGCGAGAAGGCGTTGCAGTTGTTCCAAAAGTTCGACCGCGTGGCTTTGCCGGTCACCGATGAGGCGCGGAAGCTGATCGGGATCGTGACGGTGGACGACATGCTTGATGTCGCGGCGGCAGAGGCCACGGAGGATATTCAAAAACTCGGCGGCTCTGAGGCGCTCGATGAGCCTTACACTACGATCGCTCTTTCGCGAATGGTGAAGAAGCGCGCGAGCTGGCTCGTGGTGTTGTTCTTAGGCGAAATGCTCACGGCGACAGCCATGAGTTTTTTCGAGGGTGAGATCGCGAAGGCGGTGGTGTTAGCGCTGTTCGTTCCCTTGGTCATCAGCTCGGGTGGTAATGCTGGCTCGCAGGCGGCGACGCTCGTGATCCGGGCGCTGGCGTTGGGGGAATTTAAGCTGCGCGATTGGTGGCGCGTGATGCGTCGGGAATTTGCGGCCGGCACTGCGCTCGGGGTGATTTTGGGCGTGATCGGATTTTTGCGCATCGCGATTTGGTCGCAGTTTTCGGATACTTATGGCCCGCATTGGCCCTTGGTGGCGTCCACGGTCGGGTTGTCCTTGGTAGGAATTGTGCTTTGGGGATCGTTGATGGGCTCGATGTTGCCCCTTTTGCTCAAGCGACTCGGACTCGATCCGGCGACTTCAAGTGCTCCTTTTGTGGCGACGCTCGTGGATGTGACAGGATTGATTATCTATTTCAGCGTGGCCTATTTAATTATGCGCGGGACGCTGCTTTGAGCGTGATGAAGGCATTGAGTAAAATAATGTGTGTCACTTGACCGCGTGGGCTGCGTCTAATCTAGTTCCACACCCCTTTCATGCACGCCCCTCGCTCACTTTGTTCCATCTGCTGGTTTTCGGCTACGCTGTTAGTTGTCGCAGTCGCAGTGCACGCACAGCTGGCGACAAATTCACCGTTTATGCCCTCGGGTGCGGCGGCGGGTGCGGCAGTGACGGAGGGCGCGCCGATTGAGTTACGTGGCGTAATGGAAACACACGCGGGTATGAGTTTTTGTATTTTTGATCCGGCCCGGAAAGTCAGCGCATGGGTAAAGCTCAATGAAAAGGATCACGATTTCGTTGTTAAAACCTACGATGCAAACAACGAAACGGTAACCGTAGATCATGGCGGTCGCGCGCTTACGCTCGCGTTACGTGCAGTCAAGGTAGCTTCATCTGGCCAAGCTTCGGCGCCTGCGTCCTTGCCGTCGCCGGGCATGCCGATGGTACCCAACGCGCTTACTCAGAGCGTGGTCGCCAATCCCACTCCGGCCGAGGAACAACGTCGTCTTGAGGCAGTTGCTGCCGAGGTGCGGCGTCGCCGTGCGCTGCGCGAGCAAGCCTCTCTCCAGGCAGCCAGCGCCCCGCCGGTCGTTGAGGCTCCTCCAGCGCAACCCGCGCAGAATCAAAACAAACGTCAGAACAACAGCTCAGGCCAGACGCCCAATCGCACCCGCCAGCGGAATTAATTACTGGGGTTGAAAATGTTTCGTGCACCCTAGCCCAGCTGGGGGTAAGGTGCGGGCCAAATGGTGCCTTCCACGAATCTCTCTGCCGCAGCCGCGTCGCTCTCGAACGCGGCGTTGATCCGGCGGTTGTTCAGACTCGCGTGGCGCTATCGGGCGCACTGTTTCCAGGTTCTTGGTCTCCAATTGCTACTGCTGTTGATGGGAATCGGTGGGCTTAGTTTTACCGGCCTCGGAATTGATTATATCCGTCATAAAATGGATCGCACGCCGATGGGCGCCAACGCGCTCCATGTGGCTTTGCCGATGGCTTGGGCGCCCCTACAGGTGCTCGGCTTGCTCGCCGGCTTGATTTTGGCTCTCGCGCTCGGTCGTGCCGTGCTCAACTACGTCCTCGCGCTTTCGGTCAATCGTCTGGTGCAACAGCGTCTTGTCGTCGATCTACGTGGCGAGGTGTATGACAAATTGCAGCGGCTGAGTTTTCGTTTTTTTGATGCGAACTCAACCGGTTCAATCATCACGCGCGTTACGGGTGACGTGCAATCGGTCCGGATGTTTGTCGATCAGGTGTTGATCCAAAGCGTGATCATGGCGGTATCGCTCACCGTATACCTGATTTACATGGCGAGCCTCAGTCCAACGCTCACGTTGGCCTGTCTCGCGACCACGCCGTTAATGGTGATGATGTCGATGTGGTTTTCGCGCAAAATTCAGCCGGCGTACGCTCACAATCGCACGCTCGTCGAAACCATGGTGCAAATCCTTGCCGAGAGCTTGCAAGGCGTCGCGGTCACCAAGGGGTTTGGTCGTGAGGCGGAGGCGCGAGCGAAATTTTCCACCGCGAATCAAGCCTGCTACGATCAGCAACGCGGGATTTTTTGGCGCTTGAGTTTATTTACTCCGGCGGTGGGTTTTCTCACCCGAATTAACATGATGGTGCTGCTCGGTTATGGCGGTTGGTTGGTCGCTCATGATGAGTTGCCGTTGGGTACGGGACTCATCGTTTTCTCCGGTTTGCTCGAGCAATTTTCCGGACAGGTGAACAACGTCGCCAATATCGTAAATTCGGTGCAGCAGTCACTGATCGGAGCTCGGCGGGTTTTTGAAATCTTGGATGCGCCGGTCGAAGTGAAAGACGCTCCAGCAGCGATCCGGCTCCCGCGTAGTTCGGGCGGGGTCCGTTTTGAAAACGTGACTTTTGCCTACGACGGCGCCGAAGCGGTAGTCCGCGACATCGACCTCGAGGTGAAGCCGGGCCAGTGCGTGGCTATTCTCGGAGCGACGGGGGCGGGCAAGAGCGTATTGATGAGTCTTATCCCGCGCTTTTTCGATCCTACGGCTGGGCGAGTATTGATCGACGGTATCGACGCGCGCCTGATCCACCTCGACGATTTACGGCGAAATATTGGACTCGTTTTCCAGGAAAGTTTTCTCTTCTCCAACACCGTCGCGGCCAACATTGCCTTCGGCCACCCCGATGCGACTCGCGAACAAATCGAGCGCGCCGCGCGCATCGCCGCCGCTCACGAATTCATCCTTCAGCTGCCGCAAGGCTACGACACGGTACTCGGGGAGAGTGGTAATAGCCTCAGCGGCGGCCAACGCCAACGCCTCGCCATTGCTCGGGCGGTGTTGTTGGAGCCAGCGATCTTGTTGCTCGATGATCCCACGGCCGCGATCGATAGCGAAACGGAACATGAGATTTTTGAGGCACTCGACCGCGCCATCGCCGGTCGCACGACCTTCATCGTCGCGCACCGTCTGAGTACGTTGCGCCGCGCGGATTTCATCATCGTGCTGGAAAACGGGCGGATCGTCCAACGCGGCACGCATGAGTCTCTCATGGCGGAGCCTGGTAATTACCGCCGCGTCGCTAGCCTGCAACTCGTCGATGGCCGCGAACTACAGTCGCTTGACTACAAACCCGAGGGCATCGCATGAAGCCGTCTTCGCCGCTCCCTTCGCCGAAACCGATAGGTCTGATCCAACGCTTACCCGAAGATGATGATAACGAGACGGATTCTCAACCGCTAGAATGGGGGCTGATCCGACGGTTGTTCACGTACACCGCACCGATCAAAAGCAAAGTGACCGCGCTGATTGTATTATCTTTTATTCGCGCGGCACAATTGCCGGCGCTGGGTTGGGTGATGGCGCTGGTGATCAACGGTCCGATCACCGCGCGCGATTTTTCCGGCATCGCTCTGGGGGTCGTGGGCTATGGCTTGCTCGCCCTGCTGACGGATGGGATGTTTCACTACCGTCAACGCTACGCGCTCGAGATCGGGGAGACGGTGGTCAGCGGCTTACGGGCGGATATTTTCGACAAGGTGCAGCGCCAGCCGATGAGTTTTTTTCATCGCATGAAAATTGGTCGTATCATCGGGCGGGTGACGAGTGACGTGGAATCGGTCCGGGTCGGTATTCAGGATGTGCTTTTCGTCACGGTGATTCAGGGCGGCACGATGGTCTTCGCTGCGGTCGTGATGGCGTGGAGCGACTGGGTTTTGTTTTTGATCGTGCTCGCGATGGCGCCGTTGATCTGGGCGATCAATCAGCACTTTCGGGTTAAGTTGAGCTACTATTCGCGCGCGGCGAGTGCGAGCTTCAGTCGGGTTACCGCGACTCTGGCTGAATCGGTGAGCGGTATTCGCGTCACGCAGGGTTTCGTACGACAGGAAACCAACGCCGGACTTTTCCGCAGCCTGCTCGCGGACCATTCGCGGTACAACATCGCGCTCGCTCGTACCTCGGCAATTCTTACGCCAATTCTGGAACTCAACAGTCAGTTTTTCGTCGCGACGTTGCTGATGTTCGGCGGCTGGCGGGTTTTTCATGGTGATATGAGCATCGGCGCGTTGATCACTTTTTTTCTGTTGGCGAATCAGTTTTTCGCGCCGATCGCGATCATCGGCACACAGTACAATCAGGCGCTGGTCGCGATGGCGGGAGCGGAGCGCGTATTTCGTTTGATCGACACGGTGCCGGATTGGGTGGATGCGCCGGATGCGGTGGCATTGCCGGATCCTCGCGTGAGTCACGTCCCGACCGGGGGTGCTGGCGGAGTGCGGGTTGAGTTTCGTCAATTGAGTTTTGGCTACGATCCGGCGCGACCGGTCTTGCGCGATATCCACTTCGTCGCCGAGCCCGGCCAAACCATCGCGCTCGTAGGCCACACAGGCAGCGGCAAGAGCTCGATCATCAATCTTGTTTCGAAATTTTATTTGCCGACGACGGGTGAGTTGTTCGTGGACGGCCGAGAAATTCGCACGCTCACGAGTGCGTCGCTGCATCGGCAGATGGGAATGGTGCATCAGCAGAATTTTCTCTTTAGCGGTACCGTCCTCGAAAATATCCGTCTCGCGAAACCTGAGGCGACGGATGATGAGGTTCGGCGGGCCGCGGAGCAACTCGACTGCTTGGATCTGCTGGAGGCGTTGCCGCAGGGATTGTTGACCGAAGTCGGGGAGCGCGGCGCGGCGCTCTCGGTGGGCCAACGGCAATTGGTGTGTTTCACGCGCGCGCTTTTGGCGGATCCGCGTTTGGTGATTCTCGATGAGGCGACCAGTTCCATCGATGCGTTGACCGAGGCGCGGCTGCAGGCGGCGTTGATCAAGCTGTTGCGCGGTCGCACGAGCTTCGTGGTGGCGCATCGCTTGAGTACGATTCGTCATGCTGATCTGGTGCTCGTACTCGATCAGGGGGTGATTATCGAGCGGGGCACGCATGCTCAGTTGCTGGATGCGGGAGGGCGTTACGCCGCGCTTTATGAGCAATTTGTGCAGGTGGACGAGCGCGTTTGAGCGCGGCTGACCACTCTTTTCAGAGGAGAGTCAAGGCATTCTCCCTCTAGGAATCGCACGATTTTTTAAAATTTTACTCGGAAACGAGGCGTTTCTCGCTCTAGAACTCATCCGCTTTCACTCGAAAGCACATAAACCCAAATCCACTATGGCTAAAAAAGCTGCTCGTAAACCAAACGCCGCGTTCATGAAACCTGTTACGCCTGACGCCGCCCTGTCGGCTGTCGTAGGCTCGAAGCCGCTCCCCCGCACGGAGCTCACCAAGAAACTGTGGGACTACATCAAGAAGAACGGTCTCCAGGACAAGAAGGACAAGAAGCAGATCAACGCCGATGCCGCGCTGAAGGTTGTCTTCGGTGGCAAGGGCAAGGTCAGCATGTTCGAGATGACCAAGCTCGTCTCGAAGCACGTCTCCTAATTTTAGGACACCTCGTTTTATCAACCGCCACGAGTTCGCTCGCGGCGGTTTTTTTGTGCCCGATGGTTTTGATTTCGGGCCAACGCTGGACGCTGCGGCGTTAAGGTTGTTGTAATTTGACGAGCGCGCGCTCGATGGCACCGGCGTCGTGTAGAGCATGAGGCGGCACAGGAAAATCGGCGGTAAATACCCGCAAGGCCGCCGCCCGCTCAATCGTGGCGGGCGATTCGTCGATCTGCCCGCTGGCGTCGGTTGTCGCCGCTAGATTGAGGCCGAGTTGCGCGGCGAAAAAGCGATACACGGCGGCGCGTTTTGAAGGACCGTAATCGTGGCCCTCGTCGGGAAGGTGGACGTTGGCGGTGCGGTCGGCGGCTCCGTAGTAGTGGTAGATTTTTTGGAGAAAGGGGTATTCGATACTGGGGGTGTTGAGGGTCCAGTCTTTGCCGTCGGATACGAGAAGTTGCGGGCGCGGAGCGGTGAGGGCGGCGATCATGGCGTTGCTAGCGAAATAATCAGTGCCGCGGTGGATGGGTCGGCCGCTCTCGCAGGGGCAGCCGCCGAAGAAATGCGCGGACACCATCACGACCGGTGCACTCACGGTCACGCGAGGGTCGAGCGCGGTGAGCAGAAAAGTCTGGGTTCCCCCGCCGGATTCGCCGGTGACGCCGACGCGTGTGGCATCGGCGCCTTGGAGCCCGAGTAGAAAATCGAGTGCACGGATCCCGTTCCATAGATGGATCGTTATCGCGCGCGGGTCGCGGTGCGCATCTTGGCCGTAAAGTTGGATCCCTTCGCCATATGCGAACATGTCGATTGCGAAAACGATGGCGCCCATACGGGCGAGTTGGGCGCAGCGCGTCTGTACATGGGGTGCGAAGCGCGCGTGCGTGTCGTAATCGGCGGGCGTGACGACCGCGCGGGCGTGTCCGTGGGTAGTGAGAACTACGGGATGTTTTGCGGTGAGATTGGTTGGGCGATAAAGATTACCGGTTACGAACAGGCCAGGGGCGGATTCGAACGCGACGTTTTCGACCGTGTAGCCGTTATGGGTGCGCCTGTCGCGGATGATAGGATTGAGCGGGGTGCGCCTGGGCCAAGGGGTGAGGCCGGCGGCGGCTTGGATGTG
>RGAX01000390.1 GCA_009919985.1 Opitutaceae bacterium | reverse complement strand
GCACCGGCGAGGAGTGAGGCGACTTTTTCCGGATGCGCGAGCCCCACGCGTTTCGGCACGAGCTCGCCGAAAACCAACATAAACGACGTCAGCCCGATGGTAACGACCACTAGTGCCAGCGGATCGGCGTAAGCCGCCAATTCCGGCCGCAACGCTGCGAACCACTCGCTTACTTCTTTCGCTAGATGAGCCCCGGCGAGCACGCCCGCAAGCATGCCCGACAACGTGAGCCAGAATTCCACGAGCGCCAAAAATCGCGCGGGGTGCTCCGCCAGCGCGAGCGCCTTACCCGCGCCAACGTCGCCCTGAGCGGCGAGTTTGCGAAGTTTGGTCTTTTTTGCCGAGACGACAGCGGTCTCCGTCATCGCGAGCACGCCATTGGCCAGCACGAGCAGACCCAGAATAATAAACTCTAACGGTAAACTTAGCATGCAAACGGCACTGTAAACGCGCCACCCGCCGGTGCAACTCCATTGGCGACTCCCGCCAACGCCGGGTTGCTTCCGCGGCGCAGAGCGTGCAATTCAGACAGGTTCCACCCATCGTTTTTCCCTTTCCCCTACCCCTTATGAAAAAAATCGGTCTACTCCTCGCTCTCGTGTGCGCTATCTCCACCGCGCACGCCGAACTTAAACTGCCCGCCATCATTGGCGAGCACATGGTCCTCCAACAAAAGCAGGCCAACCCGATCTGGGGTTGGGACACACCCGGCACCGCCGTCAGCGTGACCTTCGCGGGCAAGACTTACCCCGCTATCGCGGGCGCTGACGGCAAATGGAGCGTCAAACTCGACGCCGCGCCCGCCAACGCCGCGCCCCAAACCCTCGTGATCGCCGGCACCACGAAGCAGGAACTCTCCGATGTTCTCATCGGCGAAGTTTGGATGTGCTCCGGTCAATCCAACATGGGCTTCAAGCTCGCCAGCGATTGGAACGGCGATCTCGAAGCGGCCGCCTCAAAATTCCCTCAACTGCGCCTGATCTCCGTCCCCACCGCCGGTTCGCAAGAATTGAAGATCGATTTCAAAGGCCAATGGCGCGCCGCTACGCCGGAAACCGCGAGTAAGTTCAGCGCCGTCGGGTTTCTCTACGGCCGCTACTTGCATGAAATCCTCGGCGTTCCCGTCGGCCTGATCGACAACTCTTGGGGCGGGTCGGCCGCCGAAGCCTGGATCCGCCGCGAAACGATCGAGGCCGATCCGCGCTTCCAGACTCACATGGGCTTCATGCGCCAACGCGAAGCGGAAATCGCCTCCGGCAAAACCAAAACCGATCACGAAGCCGCCCTCGCC
>RGAX01000389.1 GCA_009919985.1 Opitutaceae bacterium | reverse complement strand
GTTGCGGGCGAGCACGAGGCGAAAGGCGTGTTCCAGTCGACGGTCGCGCGAGGTGGTCGCCTGCAAAGTCCGGGCCGCCAGCGCGCGGGCCGCTTCAATGAAAGTTGGGTCATTGAGGGTAGTTAAAGCATGCAATGGGGTGCTGGTAATCCCCGTGCGCACTTTGCAGGTATTGCGTGCGGAAGCGTCAAACATGTTAGCGGGAGCGACCGTCCGGCGCCAGAAAGTGTAGAGACTGCGCCGATAGAGATCGTCGCCGGTGGACTGAGGATAAGTGAAGTCGCGCTCCTTCGTGATCGCAAGGGAGTCCCAAATATCGGCGGGCTGATAAGGGTAGACCGGCTTGCCGCCCAATTTATCAACGAGAAGCCCGCTAGCAGCGAGCGCCTGATCGCGAATCATCATCGCGGGAAGACGGAGGCGGGCCCCGCGCGCGTACAGTCGGTTCTCTGGATCGCGTTCGAGCAAAGCTGGCGTGACGCGCGATGACTGGCGGTAAGTTGCGCTCGTCACGATGAGGCGGTGGAGGTTTTTAGTATTCCAACCGCCTTCGCGAAATTCTGCAGCTAGCCAGTCAAGCAGAGCCCGATGGACGGGTGCGTCGCTCTGCACGCCAAAATCCTCACTCGTTTTAACGAGGCCAAGGCCAAAGAAAGTTTGCCAGTAACGGTTGACGATGACGCGAGCGGTGAGCGGTTGTTCAGAACTGACGAGCCAGCGGGCGAGGCCGAGGCGATTGCGCGGAGCCTCGGCGGGGAGTGGCGGCAAGAAAGTGGGCGTGGCAAAAGAGACTTTTTCCAAGTGCGCCTCGTAGTTGCCGCGATCAAGGATGAAGGTGTCGCGGGCTTGCTTGTCATCCATGACCATGACGCGAGGATACTCATCTGTTTTTAGACGATTGAGTTCACTGAGGAGGTGATCGATCTCGGGGTTGAGGACGGGGAGGACTTGCTTGAAAAAGTAGCGGCGCAAATTATTCGCGGGAAGCTCCAGGCGATCCTTGACCGGGAGGGCCGCCGTCGCGCGGAGCACAGGATCAGGAAATTTTTCATCGCCGACAATTTTGGCTTCCCAGTCGGCACGAATTTTTGCGATGAGCTCACTCGATTTCATCGCGGCGAGCTTCGCTTCGAGCGCGGCGAGTTGGGCTTTATGTTCGGGGGTTGCTAAATCGAGCACGGGAGCCGCGGTGCGGACTTTGGAAGAGGAGCCGTTGACGATGCCATTTTCCGAGACGTGATTGAAACCGGCGAGCAAGGAGTAATAATCGCGTTGGGTGACCGGATCAAATTTGTGGTCGTGGCATTG
>RGAX01000388.1 GCA_009919985.1 Opitutaceae bacterium | reverse complement strand
AATGGCAACGGGGCGCACGGAGGTGGGCGCGGGCTCGGGGGGCAAAAGCCACCAAACAAGGAGGCCCAATAAGAGAAACAGGCCGAGGGCCGGCAACAGACGGCGCGAGGTCATGCGGGAAGTGGGCGCGCACGCAGAGCGGCGCGCGCGGGGGGATGGACTTAGAGGAAACCGACGTTGGCGCGCGAGAAGCGGCCAATGTTAGGCAGAACCACCGGTAGATTGGTGGCGCTAACGCCGAACCAGGACGCGAGCGTAGCGCTGTACTCATCGACGCTAGTGGTGGGAATCCAGTTGCCGCGCGTGCCGGAATCATCGGGGCCGCTGCGGATGAGCGTGGGCATTTTGCCGTAGATATCGCCACCTTTGACGGCGCCGCCGACGACGAAGTGATGGGAGCCCCAGGCATGATCGGAGCCGTCGCCGTTAGTGTTGAAGGTGCGGCCGAAGTCCGAGGCGGTAAAGGTGGTGACTTGTTGGGCGGCGCCGAGTTCGACAGTGGCGTTGTAGAAAGCGGAGACGCTGCGCGAGATATCGGCGATGAGATTGGCGTGAGCGCCCAACTGAGATTCGTGGAGGTCAAAGCCGCCGATGCGCGCGAAGAAGACTTGGCGTTTAAGACCGAGTTCTGGGGCCGCGGCGATGAGACGCGCGATGGTGCGGAGTTGTTGACCAAGGCCAGTGTTGGGGAACGCCGTGGTGAAAGGTAGAGCGCGAGAAAAGATGCTGGAGACGAGCGAGCTGTCTGAGATGGCGTTGGAGGTGAGACCGGCGAAGGCGGTCTCGAAGAGGTTGTTGTTTTGGGCCGCCAGGAGGTCATTTTGGGCCTTGGTACGAATGGCGGCGAACGAGGTGCCCGTGGGAGCAGTGGAGCCGCTGAGCGTGATCGCACCATTGGGGCTGACAGAGTATTGGACAACGTTGCGGCCGACTTGTAATGAGTTTTGGCCGTTCAACGTGATCGACATAGAGATCGAATTGTTGGAGTTAAAGGCATCGGTGAGGTCGGCGAGTCGGCCGCCCCAGCCGGTGGCGAAGGCTTTGTCGGCAATGCTGCTTTGCCATTCGACCTGTTGGTCGTTATGGGAAAAAAGCGACATGGGCAGCGGAACGGAGCGCGCGAGGTATTGGGCGCGGGTGGTCGGGACCGCGAGCGTGCCGACGTTGGCCATGAACGCCATCTGACCGGAGTCGAATAGAGACTTAAGGCCGGTGGTATTGGTGCCGGCGACATCAGAATTAAAGCTGGGGTGAATGGCCCAAGCGCGTCCGTCGGAAGTCTTGGGATTGATGCCTAGTAGGGTATTTTGAGGGAGGGCG
>RGAX01000387.1 GCA_009919985.1 Opitutaceae bacterium | reverse complement strand
GCTCCGCCTAAAATCAACTTGAAACTCACCGAGCGCACAGTCCCGAAAAATACGTCAACGACGGCGACGACCCCATCCGCCGCCGACCCTGCCCGGGCGGTTAATTCCGCGCTCCGGGCGTTGCGCAACAATTTGTCCTCCGCCACAACGGTTGATCTGCCGGGCAACAGCAGCGCGGCGGCCGCGAATTACGCGCAGGTCGTCAAAAGCGTGTATGAGCAGGCGTGGACGCCTCCGGACGACACCGCCAGCGACGACGCCAACATTAAAGTGCGCGTCACCATCGCCCGGGATGGCACGGTGATTTCCGCCCGCATCATCGGCCCCTCGGGCGATGCCAGCGTGGACCGGACCGTGCGCGCCACGCTGGAGCGGGTTCAATTCATTGCTCCGTTCCCGTCCGGCACATCGGACCGGGAGCGGACTTATATCATCAACTTCAACCTCAAAGCCAAACGGATGCTCGGATGAAAAACACCCTTCTCTCCCCAATCCATATCGTACTGCTCAGCCTGCTCGCCATCGCCGCGCCGGAGCCCTCTCGCGCCCAGAATGAAATCAACATCCAGAGCGAGATCACCGTCATGGGCCGGGCCAAACCCGTCCCGATTTCGCTGGAGGGATTTACCGGCGAGGCGGCAGAGGTTCTGAAATTCGATCTCTGGGTCCAGGGCTTCAGCTTCGTGGCTCCAGACGCCGCGCAATACCGGATCAGCGGCAGCGGCAGCGGCTCCGTCCAGGGCCGCGTGATCGATGCCATCAGCAAGCAGACCAAGTTTTCACGGAGCTACACCGGCGCCACGCTGCGAAAACAGGCGCATGCCTTTGCCGACGACATCGTAGAAACCATCACGGGCAAAAAAGGCATCGGGCAGACCAAGATCGCGTTCAAAGCCCAGTCCCCCGGCGGCGCCGGCGAAATTTATATTGCGGACTTCGACGGCCACAATCCGCAGGCGGTCACACGCGACAATGCGATCGTGGCCGCGCCGGCGTGGGCGCCGGGCCGGGCGTTGTTTTACACATCGTATGAGCCCGGCAATCCGGATATCTTTTATCATAATTTGAGCAACGGCGAGCGCCGCATCGTGGCCAAATTCTCCGGCCTGAACACGAGCGCCGCCATTTCGCCGGACGGGACGCGGATGGCCCTGATTTTAAGCAAAAGCGGCAGTCCGGATGTCTGGGTTTGCAACGTGGACGGCTCCCATTTGAAGCAGCTGACCGCGACGCCAGTGGATGAATCCTCGCCGTGCTGGTCACCGGACGGACAGTGGATTTGTTTTGCGACAAAAATGGGGGAGCGTCGGGTTCTGGCCA
>RGAX01000386.1 GCA_009919985.1 Opitutaceae bacterium | reverse complement strand
CCCGACCTCGCCGACATCACGATCCTCACCGGACAGAGCGCCGAGACAATCCCTGCAGACCAGACCGTGGTTTTCGTATCCTGCGAAAACACCGACACCCTCGCGCTTCGGCACTACAAAGTCCGCGCCCAGCTCATTGTCTCGACCCCCGCCGTCATCGAAGACTCGCTCGCCGCGCACCAAGGCATATCCGGTGCCGTGAAATCCTCCCTCCTCAGCATCGCGGGCCTCGTCTCATTCCTCCCCTCGGGCCTCATCCTCGCCGGTGCCGACCTCAATTCCTTCAGCGATTCCATCGGCTCCGAGCGTTGGACGACCTCAGCGGATCTCTCCCTCGCGGTGATCGAAATTTGACACGGGCGAATTGGTGAAACCTCAACCCACCAATTCAAAAAAATGGCCGCATCAATCTATCGCTCCGCAGCAGTTTCCACCGCCACTTATGGCACGCCTACCGTTGCCGGACTCATCGTCAAATCTTTAAACGTCTCGGATTCCGCATCCGTCACCGAGGTCAAGGATGACCAGGGAAGTGTGGTCGCCGTTGCCGTTGGCGATCCCATCCAGGACATCTCCATCGAGGGATTGAAGACCGGTGCGTTTACGCAGTCCGTTGGCGGCGCCCTCACTATGACTATCCCCGGCATCGCATCAGGCGGCACCACGATTATCACAAAAGTGGACACCAAATTTGCCGCCGAGCAATTCGAGAGCTTCTCGCTCACTGCGAAACATTACCCCGTGGCCATGACCGACTAGGTCGCCAACCCCGCGCACTAGGGGAGTAGGGCCACTCGCCCGCTCCCAATGCGTTCGCAGGGGCCGCGCCCCACCAGAAATAAATGTCCCAGATAATTCAGCTTTTTAGCACGCAGAACCTCAAGGTTGCCGCCGCGCTCACCGCGATGGGCTTCCAGTTTGAAAACGAGACTGCACCCGTCACCCGTGTCCTTCGCCCATCCGGCCAAGAGAGCACGGTTTTTTGGTTTCAAGCCCAGCACCCCGAGAGCGGCGAGCAAGCCGAGCAGATTTCACGGTGGATGACTACCGAGGCCGACAGCTTCGCCGAGAAAAACCCTGAGCATCCCGTCGCCTACATGCGCGCCGCTCTAGCCAACCGCGACGAGCTCGTTGGCGTCATCAAGTCCACCCCGCGCCAAGTCCTCATCGAGCGCAATGGTCGCACCATTTCCATCTCCGAAAACGCCACGCCAGAAGACCGGGCGCGCTTCGCCAGAAACTCATGAAAAACAAAAACCAAAAAATCAACGAACTAGAAACCGACGACGAAGTCCTCCGCCTCCAAGGCATGCGCCCCGCGTCCAACAAA
>RGAX01000385.1 GCA_009919985.1 Opitutaceae bacterium | reverse complement strand
TGGTTATTTAGGATCATCGCTTTGGCGGCGATTTTCTCGATCTTGGCGGTGGCGAGTTCCTGGATGTTCATGACCCAAGAGCCGTCGCCATCGATATCGATAACCTGTTTATCGGGGCGGGCGACTTTGGCGCCGAGGGCGGCGGGATAGCCAAAGCCCATGGCGCCGAGGCCGAGGGAGCTGATGTAGCGGCGCGGTTCGTTGAAGCGGTAAAATTGCGCGGCCCACATCTGATGCTGGCCGACGCCGGTCGTGATGATGGCATCGCCCTTGGTGAGTTCGTAGAGGGTCTTAACGGCTTCCTGGGGGACGATGTGTTTGCTCTCTTCGTAGCTAAACGGGTGGTCCTTCATCCAGGTGGCGATCTGGGCGTGCCACGCGGTGTTGTCGGGCGGGGTGAAGGACGTAGCGAGTTGGTTGAGGCGAGTGAGGGCGAACTTGATGTCGCTGGTGATGGCGAGCTGGACGCGTTTGTTTTTATTGTGCTCGGAAGCGTCGATGTCGATGTGGACGATCTTGGCTTGGGCCGCAAATTTATCGGTGTTGCCCGTGATGCGGTCATCGAAGCGCGCGGCGAAGCAGAGGAGTAAATCGCTCTGGTCGACGGCCCAATTGCCATAAGCGGCGCCGTGCATCCCAAACCAGTGCATGGAGAGGGGGTGCGTCTCAGGGAAGGCGCCGATGCCCATGAGGGTGGTAGCGACGGGGACGTTGACCTTGATGGCGAAGGCTTTGAGTTCTGCGCTGGCCTCGGCTGAGATGACGCCGCCACCGACGTAGAGGACGGGTTTTTTCGCTGCAGCGATGAGGGTGAGAATTTCCTGCAGCTCGGCATCGGAAGCGTGCGGGGTTTGGCTGAGCGTGGGGTTGCGGAACTCGACGCTGGAGGGGAAAACGGGTTTAAATTTCGCCTGTTGGATATCTTTTGGGATGTCGATGACGACTGGGCCGGGGCGACCGCTGCGGGCGAGCACGAAGGCCTCTTTGAAGATGCGCGGCAGATCGTGCACGTTCATTACCAAGTAGGAATGCTTCACGATCGGCAGCGTCATGCCGTAGAAGTCGGTTTCCTGAAACGCCATTTTGCCGATGTATTTAGAAAATACCTGTCCGGTGATTGCGACCATCGGGATCGAATCCATGAACGCGTCAGCAATGGCCGAGACGAGGTTGGTGGCGCCTGGGCCGCTGGTGGCCATGCACACGCCGACTTTGCCGGTGACGCGCGAGTAGGACTCGGCGGCGAACGAACCACCCTGCTCGTGGCGGGGGAGAATCGTGCGGATTTTGTCGGTGCGGGCGAGGGATTGATGGAGCTCCTGCGACGCGCCGCCGGGATAGGCGAAGATGA
>RGAX01000384.1 GCA_009919985.1 Opitutaceae bacterium | reverse complement strand
CGCGATCTGTGGCTTCCTCTATCTAGTAGCGCGGGAGAAGTTGCTGCGGCCAAAGCTGAACTAACGCGGGGGCCTGAGTAGCCGGCGCCTTATTTTTTTAGGCCGAGGGCTTCGACGCAGGCGGCATCGAGGGTGCGCAGGCCCGGCGCGGAGTTGAGTGCGACGCGAAAGCCGCCGGCGTAATCCCACATGGTCCAGCCGATGTTGTGCGCTTCGCATATCTCACGCACATCGCGCAGCCAGCGGTAACGATCGAGTGGAGGGCTTACCTTGGTGTAGACGCCAAATTCATTGCAGGTAATCGGCACGGCATATTTTTTCGCCCAATCGATTGCGAGTGCGAGGCGCGCCTCGAGGCCGGCGCGATCGGCGGTGTAGTTGAGGAGATGACCGCGGCCCTTGCCCGAGCCGACTCGCTCTAGGTTGGCCGCTTTATTATTATTTTCGGCGGGGTAGTTGAGGCCGACAATGGGCTCGAGTCCCATGTCGGGCCAGGCGGCCGACTGATGGGTGAAGACCATGGGCTCATAGAAGTGAAAATTATAAACTACGTTGGCGTCGGCGAGGGGTTGCAATTGGACCAGTTCATCGACGCCACTCCAGCGATGGCCGGTGGCGATGATGGTGTGTCGCGGGGCACCCGCGCGCATGGCGATGAACAGTTGATTTTGCATGGTGGTCCAGCGCTCGAGCGACATTTTCCCGGCCGGTTCGTTCATGATTTCCAGGAAAACCTGCTCGGGGTCACGGCTCGCAAGATGCCGCGCCAGTGCGCCCCAGAGGGCAACAGCCTGCGCAACGAGTTGGTCGTCGACCGCCAGTCCGGCACCGAGCAGCTGGTCGAGCGCGGTGTCAAAGTCGGCGAGAAATTCAGGGCGCAGTCTCCCGGGATTTTTTTCGTCGAGGAACAGCTCAAATTCGACGGGAAAACGCACATGCCGAAAACCGGCGGCGGCGAGCGGCGTAAAATCCGCGGGCTGATTATAGCTCTTGAAGCGCTGATGCAGACTGGCCTCGTCTCCGAGGGGCATCTGCGAAAACCAGTGGGAGAGATTGATGCCTTGGGTTAAGCGCTCGAGGCGGGCGTTCGGGACGGATGCAAGCGCGGCGTTCAGCAGGCCAGGGAGGAAAACGAGGACGAGAATAATGCGCGCCAGGGTCATAACTGCGGGGTGTTTTTTTAAATCTATCAGGCGGGGTGATGGGTCGGCCTTACGGCTACGATCTCGATTTATATCGTGGCGAGGTCAATCGGGGAGAGTTGTTTCTCAATTCTCGAATAAAGGCTCTCATCCTCAGCGCTGGGGTATTGTTTAAAGTGATTTTCGCGATGTCAGCTTTCGTTTATCTTTACGCTCAGGCCGTTCGATGAGATCGCGTG
>RGAX01000383.1 GCA_009919985.1 Opitutaceae bacterium | reverse complement strand
GGAGCCCGAATGGAAGCCGATGCTCGCACCGAAATTCGCGCAGACGGCCCATTGTTTTTCAATGAGAGTACGGAGTGCGGCGTTGTCCGGGTAGGGCATATTTTTCTGAAAACCAAACGCCGGGGCGACGAAGTGGATTTTCATCCCGAGGGCTTCGCAGAGCGCGAGCATGATGGCGGTCGTTTCGGGCGTGGTGAGACCGGGCAATTCATCGATCGAGAGTTCGCGCAGATACGCACGACCGACCTCGGTCGTGAACGCCTGCGCGCGGGCGGCGGCGTATTTGCCGTCGCGGGCTTTCATTTTTTGCAAGGAAGGCCAGACGTAGGCGAGGAGCTTGGCGAAATCGGTTTCGTTGAGCGTGAGGCCGGCTTGGGCGACGCGTGCTTTGACCGTAGCAATGAGGGCCGCAGGGACATGCGCGGTGCACCACGAGGCGGCATCGTCAGCGACCTTCGTCTGCGCGAGTTCAGGGGAGAGATCGAAGGTGATGTAGCTGGCGAGCACGCAGCCGGTGACGAGGGCGTCTTCGCGGCTGTCGAATTTACCACCGATGGGCTGGTGATCGGCGTTGAACGACCAGGCGATGCCGCGGGTATGGAAACCGGTTTTGAGTTTCGAAAGTACGCAGCCGTGGCTCATGCCTTCGACGCTCTGGCCTTGGTGGCCCTCGGGGACGTTGGTGCCGATGAAGGGAAACGGCACGGTGTCGAGTTTGCCGGCGAGCATCACGTCGGTATCGTAAACAAGTTCGCGCGGGATCGAGTTCTGATTGGCTGTGACGCCGATGCCGAGCTGCGCCATTGCCCACTCAACCGCAGGCCAGTGCAACGTCGTGAAACGCGCGCCGATACCGAGCGTGCTACGGCCGAGTTGCTCTGTGGCGCTCGGGAAAATCGTCGAAGCGGGATGGTGCGCTTGGATCAGGTTTTTCAGGCGCAGCAAATTCGCAAAAGTCGCCGGGAAAATGGCCGCGCCTTCTTTTAGCGCCACGCCGTCGGCGAGCGTGTTAACTGCGGCCGCGCCTGTGTGGGTATCGAGGCGCCACGCGCAGTCGCCCGTCGCCACCTCTTCGAGTAACACCCACTTGCCGGCGGCTGTTTCAAAACGGCTGTGCGGCCACACATGGATGGGCTGCGCGCTTTGGATCGCACTTCGCAACGCCGTCCAGTCCAGACAGAAATCAGGCGACACGCACGGGTTGGTCGCGATGCGCAGATTATTGTGCAGAAGAAACGTGTTGATGGCGGACATGGGAAATTAAGCTGAGGTTAAAAGAGAACTAGGCTGCGAAAACCGGTGGGGGCGCTTCGCGCAAGCGGTGAAAAGAAAAGTTCCGCAGATTTACGCTAGGCTGACAACCCTCGGATTCGTGTCCGCG
>RGAX01000382.1 GCA_009919985.1 Opitutaceae bacterium | reverse complement strand
GGCTTCGAGGCCGTGGAACCCATGCCCGCGGAAATCGCCGGAATGGCGCCTGCGCAACTCTCGGAGCTCGGCGCCGATCTCGGGGCGAAGCATCTAGTGTGGGCGGCGGCGGGTTTGCCCGTGGATTTCCGTAAAGATGACGCGACCTTTCGCGCCGGTATTAATGACCTGCCTAAAATTGCCGCCGGCCTGCAACGCGCGGGCGTGCGCCGCGTTGGCACGTGGTTGATGCCGTGCAGTGACGAGCTCATTTATCGCTCAAATTTCAAGCAACACGTCGCGCGCTTGGCTGAAATTGCCCGAATTTTAAAAGATCACGATCTGCGCTTCGGTCTCGAGTATGTCGGCACTCAACGGGTGCTGGTGGGGCGCAAATACCCATTTGTGCACACCCTGGCTGAGACGCGGGAGCTGATTGCCGAGATTGGCTACGATAATGTCGGGCTGGTCCTCGACAGTTGGCATTGGTGGCAGGCCGGCGATACGGTGGCCGAGCTGAAGGCGTTAAAAAATACAGAAATCGTAAGCGTGGATCTCAACGATGCGCCCAAGGATATACCCAAAGGACAACAGAAGGACGGCGAGCGCGAGTTGCCAGTGGCGACCGGCGTGATCGATACCGCTGCCTTCCTTGGGGCGCTCGTGGCGGTGGGTTACGACGGCCCGATGCGCGCTGAGCCGTTTAATAAAATTGTCAACGCGCTGGACAATGAGCCGGCCTGCGCGGTTTCCGTCGCGGCGATGCGTCAAGCCGTGAGCTTAATCCGCGGCTGAGGCAGGCGGGGCGCGTGAAATTACCGACTCAGGCGGGCGGTGACGGCACGAATCGCGTGGGCCACTTTAGTGACATAGGTGTCGCTCATGGCTTCGTTGAGCGGGAGTACGACGCCGTCGGTGAGAATCGCTTCGGCGTGCGGGCAATGGACCTGGCGGTAGTCCATCGTGGTGAGGCCGGCGTCTCGCACGGGCCAGGCTCCGCCGAAGAAGTTGTGATTTTGAAAGACTCGGTAGCGGTAAACTGGCGTGGGAATGTAGCCAGCGGTGGCCATGGCGCCCTCGGCGCGCAGCGCCTCAACCCAAGCGGCGCGAGTACAGCTGAGGCGGGCGAGGTCGAGGCGGAGAAAATAAAACCAGTAGCTATGGGTATTTCCGGGGGCGACTCGGGGCGGAAGGACCCCGGGAAGATCGGCGAGCAGCGTCGTTAGGAAAGTCCCTGCGTGATGACGGCGGGCGGCGATGTCGGCCAGGCGAGTGAGTTGCGCGGCGGCGACGGCGGCTTGGGGCTCGCTCATACGGTAGTTAGGCGCGAGTTCGGCAGGATCGCGGTAGCCGGGCGTGGTGCGGTCGTAGTGTTTGTCGCCCCACGGCGCGAGGCTGGGGC
>RGAX01000381.1 GCA_009919985.1 Opitutaceae bacterium | reverse complement strand
GTCTTGGGTGCGCTCGAAGCCGGTCGGTCGGCGGGTCTTCTTACAATCGGTGCGGCTAATAATCCTGATTCACCCGTCGTAGCCGCAGCAGAGATTGGCATCACTCTCGATACGGGGAGCGAAACGATTTCCGGTAGCACACGTCTGAAAGCTGGAACGGCTCAGAAAATTTTTCTCAACACGCTCTCAAGTGCGATCATGGTCCGGCTGCATAAAGTTTACGGCAACCTCATGGTCGATGTCATGCCGACCAACGCGAAACTCTTCCGCCGCGCGATCGCGTTGACGGTGCGCGCGACCGGCGCCGATGAAGCCGCCGCGAAAAGTACGCTCGAGCAATGCGGCTATAAGGTCAAAACCGCGATCGTAGCGCTGCACTTAAAAACCAACGTCACCACCGCGCAGGCCGCACTCGATGCCGTGGCCGGCGATGTGCGCCGCGCGATTTTGAAGGCGTGAGGGCTACGCGTTTAATGGGATGAAACGCTTACCGTGGGTTCTCAGTGCGTTAATCGTGAGTCTCATCGGGCTCGCGCTGGCTTGGTATTTTTTTGATCAGAAAAAAAGTCCGCCACCGGCGCCGCGAGAATTTCGCGCAGTATGGGTCGCCACCGTGGCGAACATCGATTGGCCGAGTAAATCCGGCCTGCCTGTTGAACAACAACGCGCCGAGGCGCTCGCAATTTTGGAACGCGCCCAGGCCTTGAAACTCAACGCGATCATTCTCCAAGTGCGTCCGGCCGCCGATGCCTTGTATGCCTCCGAGCTCGAGCCGTGGTCGGAATATTTGACGGGCGCACAAGGGCGAGCTCCCACGCCGTTTTATGATCCACTGGAGTTTTGGGTGACGGAAGCCCACCGCCGCGGGCTCGAGTTGCATGCGTGGTTCAATCCTTACCGCGCGCGCCATAACACCGCCAAATCTCCGCTCGCGGCGACGCACATCGCCCAGACAAACCCCGAGGCGGTGAAAGCTTACGGTGACTTGCTCTGGATGGATCCGGCTGAGCCCTTCGCGGTTCGCCGCACACTTGAAGTGATCAGCGACGTCGTGCGCCGGTACGACATCGATGGCGTGCACATCGACGATTATTTTTATCCGTATCCCATCGCAGCTCCCACGACCTTATCCGCGGGGACTCCGGTAATAAAACTAGCTACCACGCCCGAGTTGGATTTTCCGGATGAACCGGCGTGGCAACGCTATCGCGCGGCGGGCGGCAAGGCGGAGCGGGCGCAGTGGCGCCGCCAACAGGTAAATCAGTTGGTGGAAAAAATCTACCGCACGATTCACACGATCAAGCCGCGGGTGCGATTTGGCGTGAGTCCGTTTGGCATCGGCCGCCCGCAGCTCCGGCCGCGCGGCATCGCCGGTTTTAGCCAATACGATAAACTCTAC
>RGAX01000039.1 GCA_009919985.1 Opitutaceae bacterium | reverse complement strand
GTCGTGGTCGGTGTCTTCGAAAATGAGGATGCTATCGCCAAGTTTAGAGGTGGGCGTACGCTCCGGATAATTTGGCCAGACGGAGACCCAAAGGCGGCCCTTGGTGTCCCAGGCCATCTGCACGGCCTTCGCGAGTTCGGGGAATTCTTTTTCGCTGGCGAAGACATTCACCTTCAGGCCGGGGGCGAGAGTCATTTTACCGATGGCGGCTTCCGCACTGAGGAACTCGTAGGTGCCATCCGGGTTGGTGCCGGGTTTATTGGTGCCGAAAGGCGTGACCATCGGCACGGAAAGTAACTCCGGCGGAGTTTTGTCGCCCTTGGCGTTGGCCCAGAGAAGGCGGTCGCGGTTGGCGGTGATCGCGTCGCGCTGCGCCATTTCTTCCTGCATCACTTGGTAGTTGGTGATCTTAGGCTGATCTTTAACGGATTCGTATGCGATCTTGGAGCGGTCGCCATAAACGTTGTATCCGTCCATCGTGCGGTAGCGGTTGTGCCACTCTTCATTTTTCGCGTTCACGGCGGCCTGCAACTTGGCGAAGTCGCCGGCGGGCGCGGCTTCACCGAAAAGGGTCTGAAACATCACAGGGGCGAAGGCCGCGTCGCCGCCTTGGTTAAGGTGAACGCCGTTAATTGTGAGAGGTTGTCCCGCCTTGGCGGCGTCGGCGTAAAGTTTCTGCGAGGGAGCGTAGAGATCCACGAAGGTCACGCCAGCACGGTCGCCGGCGACTTCGGCCATGGCCTGCGCGTAAAGGGCGAGGTTGCGATTGTTGGTGGGCGGAACGACGAAGTTTTTATCAGGGAGGGTTTCGTTAGCGATGGGGGAAAACAGAACGATCTGCGGTGGGCCGCGCGTGCCGTAGGTTTTGGCGCGGGTTTCGCGCAAGAAGGCATCGAGGTCGGATTTGAATTTGGCGACGCCTTCAGGACCAGCGAAGGACTCATTGAAACCGAAGAAAGCGAAGATCACATCAGCGCCGACGCGTGTGAGCCATTCGTCAGGTGTACCGAAATCTTTAGAGCGCGCGCGCGCGGTGAGTTCGTCGCCGGTGACCGCGAGGTTGCGTACGACGATTTCGTGTTTCGGATATTTCGCGTGGATGAGCGTTTCAAAAGCGCCGAAGTGCTGCATGCGGTCGCCTAGGGCGTTTCCGATGATGGCTATTTTGGTTCCGGGAATGAGCGCGATGGGCGCGTTAATTGCGGCGGGAATCGCGGCGGCTTTGGGCGCGGCCGCGGGCGCGGCTTTGGGTGGCTTAGGCGGCACGGTGCCACCGAGGGGAAGCACTTTGCCGAGCGCGTGATCGGCGGGTGTGATGCCGGTGCGGTAGCCATCGAAGCCGTACATGCGTGGCGCGTAGCTATCGAACGCGGTGACCTCGGCTTTAGCTGGGACCTCGAGGCCGGCGGCCCAATAGGTGGCATTGACGATGAGACGGCGGAGCGACTCATTTTCGAAATCGGTGGCGGCACCGAGGGTGGTGGTAAAAATTTTCGCCGTAGCGCCGGACTCGGTTTTATGCAGACGCGTCCAGACAACGGGCATCGCGGGAGCGTTAACGGGTTGCTCCACTTTAGCGGCGGTTTTTTTGACGTAATCCGCAGACGCGTCGCTAGGGCTCATGCCTTTGAGAACGTGGCCGCGGACGAGGATTATCGCGTCGGCGGGTGGCGCGGCTTCGTAGACATCGGAGTTACCAAAAAGTTCGGTGACGCCGCGTAGCAGCGGGTCGGTGGTAACGCCGGGTTCGATGACGCCGCGGGTGGCCTCGACTTTATGTTTACCCCAATGAGTCACCCACGTCTCGCCGAGGACTTGTTTGCCGAACCCGCCGGTGGTGGCGGGAGAGGTTTTGTTATTCCACGAATAGGCAGACCACGGACTGCCGGCGGGGAAATTAAACGCGTGGGTCGAGGTACGGAGCGCGATGATGGGAACGCCGCGGCGGTGGGCGGCGTCGAAACGCTGCATCGCCTCGTCGGACCAAGCGCGGAAACGCAGCGACATGATAATGATGTCCGCGGTGTCGAGGGCTTCGGAGCCGGAGAGGGACTTACCGTTGTTGGGATTGATCGTACCGTCGGCGTCGAGGGCGAACAGAACGGTGGTTTTGAAGCCGTGGCGTTGGCTGAGGATTTTCGCCAGCATCGGGAGCGCTTCTTCGCTACGATATTCTTCGTCGCCGGAGAGGAGCACGACGTGTTTGCCCTTCGCGGCCACACCGGCCGCCGGTTCTAGGACCAGCGTGGTGGGCGCAGCGGCGGAGGCGAAGGTGCAGGACGCGGCGAGAAGAACGAGGGGGCGAAGCAGGCGACGGAAATTCATAAAGAGATAAAAAATTAGGCGATGGGGTAACCGGCGGCGGCGATTTCGCGCCGGAGAAAAGTGTAGCCGGATTCGGCGATGTCCCAAGCGGGAGAAAACTCGCGCCAGACGTTGATGGCGTTGGCGAAAGCGGGGTCGGAGCGGCTGAAGGCCTCGATTGTCATCCATCCATCGTAGCCGACTTCGCGCAGCGTGGTGAGGTTTTCGCGGAAGTTGATGTGACCGGAGCCGGGTGTACCGCGATCGTTCTCACTGAGGTGCACGTGCGCGAGGACCGGAGCGATGGTGCGGATGGCACCGGCGAAAGTTTTTTCCTCGGTGTTGGCGTGGTGCGTGTCGTACATGGCGCGCACGTTGGGGTGATCGGTGAGTTCAATGAGCATGCGCAGCTGCGCCATGGTGTTGCAGAGGTAACACTCAAAACGGTTGAGCGCTTCAGGGCAGAGGATAACGCCGGCTTGTTTGGCGTAGTCGCCGGCGGCGCGGAGAATCTCGGCGCTGCGTTGGTATTCGTCGGGGTTGATGTCGGCGCGTGTGAACGTGGCGAAAGCAGAATGGAATGGGCCGCAGAGCAATTTCGCGCCGCAGTCCACGGTGCGATCGATGTTCCACTTGATTACCTCCAGGCCCTTGGCGCGGATGGCGGCATCGGGGCTGGCGGGATTGGCGTCGGCGCCGACGATGGTGACGCAGGTGACGCCAAGGTTAAGATCAGCGAGCAGTTTTTTGAGCCGCTTATAGGCGGCGGGGTCTTGAGCACCGTTGCAAATCTCGATGCCGTCGTAGCCGATTTTTTTAAGGCGTTCGATGTGTGGAAAAAAATCGTCGGAGATCGACGCGGTCCAGGCGAGCAGGTTGAAACCGAGTTTAGGCATAAAAGAAAAGCGAGGGGAGAATGAGGCGCAAAAAAAACGGGGGCGCCGGCGAGGTGCGTGAGGCTAAAAAAGAGAGGGGCGGGTCCAAGTGGACTCGCCCCACCCTGGGGATAGATCAGACTTGTTTCACCTTGGCCCAACGGCCGGTGGAGGCGGACTTGAGCACGGCGTCCGTGACGTAATCGGTCGCGAGGCCGTCCTTGAAGTTTGGCGTGCAGCCCTTGCCGCTTTCGAGGCCGCGGATGAACTCAACCATCGCGTGCACGAAGCTGTGTTCGTAGCCGAGTTGGAGGCCGGGAACCCACCAGTTGCCGCAGTAAGGATGGTCGCCGTCGGAGACGTGGATACTTTTCCAGCCGCGTTCGGGACCTTCGTCAGTGTAATCGAAAACTTGGAGACGATGTAGGTCGTGCAAGTCCCACTTGAGCGACATGTTTTCGCCATTCACTTCGAAGGTGTAGAGGGCTTTGTGGCCGCGGGCGTAACGGGTGGATTCGAACAGGCCGAGCGAGCCGTTGTTGAAGTGGCAGTGGAAAAGACAGGCATCGTCGATGCCGACTTTTTGAACTTTGCCCGTGAGGCTGTGTTTACGCTCTTTGACGAAGGTCTCGGTCATGGCGCTGACGTCTTTAATGCCGCCGTTAAGCCAGAGAGCGGTGTCGATGCAGTGGGCGAGAAGATCGCCCGTAACGCCGGAACCGGCGACGTTGACGTCGAGGCGCCAGAGGCCGGTGCCGCCCTGGGGAAGCTCGGGGTTGATCGTCCAATCTTGCAGGAAGTTGGCGCGGTAGTGGAACACGCGGCCGAGTTTGCCCGCGTCGATGAACTGTTTGGCGAGGACGACGGCGGGACAACGGCGGTAGTTATACCACACCATGTTGGCGACGCCGGCCTTCTCGACCGCTTTGAGCATTTTCTCGGCTTCTTTGCCGTTACGGCCGAGGGGTTTTTCGCATAGGATCATCTTGCCGGCTTTGGCGGCGGCGATGACTTGCTCGGCGTGGAGGTTGTTAGGGGTGGCGATGTCGACGACGTCGATATCGTCGCGCGCGATCAGTTTTTTCCAATCCGTCTCGATGGATTTATAGCCCCACTTGGCAGCGAATTCTTTGACCTTGGCTTCGTCGCGCCCGCAGACGGCCTGGGGGATGACTTCGTAGGTGGACGGGAAGAAGTGGTTAACCTGGTGGAAGGCGTTGCTGTGAGCGCGGCCCATGAAGCTGTAACCGATGAGACCGACGCGGAGTTGTTTTTTGGCCATGGGAATTGAGAGCGTTTTAAGGTTAAAAATAAAACCGGGCGAAACTTAGCCGACCCAACCGTGGTTTTTGCGGACCTCGATCATGGCGGCGAGAATGTCGTTCCAGGTCTGCTGTTTCATCATGACCTCGTTGGGGAACATGCAACCGTCCCAGCAGATGTGTTTGATTTTCTTGGTGACCTTGCCCTTGCCATCGCGGAGCCAGTAGCCGGAGTCGCGTGGGATGTTGAGTTTGCCCTTCGGGTCGGTGGCGAGGCAGTGGCGGCCGGTCTTTTCGTGGGAGCCGGAGCCGAAGACGGTGCCGTCGTTTTGCGCGACGTGGAAATCGATGGTCCACGGGCGGAGCGCGGCGGTGAGTTTGACCATAGCTTTGTGAAACTCGGCGGGTTCCCAGTGGTAATTCTTGGGAACGATGCGGTGGGCTTCAGCGTTTTCGCCGAGGGTGTAAAGGAGGGTATGCGACATGTCGGCTTGGAAGCCGACGACTTTGGGCATGTTCACGGCCTCGAGGAGATTCACCATGTTCTTCCAGCTGTGCATGCCGCCCCAGCAGATTTCGCCTTCGGCCGCGAGGCGTTCACCGGCGTCTTTGGCGATCTTGCCGGCTTCACGGAAGGACTGGGCGATGAGCTTGGTGACGCCCTTGGGATCGGTATCCCAAGTTTTGACGCTGGTGGCGCTGTCGATGCGAACGACGCCGTAGGGGCGCACGCCAAGATCGCGGAGTTTTTTGGCGATGCGGACGGCTTTGCGGACGTGGTTTACCCAGTTGGCGCGCGCCGTGGCATCACCGCCAGCGGCGGCATCGAACCAGACGGGAGCGACGACCGAACCGACGACCAGACCCTTGGATTTGATTTTAGCGGCGAGGGCTTTGATGCCGTCATCGGAGATATCGATGTCGGTGTGTGGATTGTAAAGGAACAGATCGATGCCGTCGAATTTGACGCCACCGACTTCGGCTTTGGCGGTCATATCGAGCATCGTATCGAGATCGATGAATGGCTCGGCGCCGGGGCTACCTTTGCCGACGAGACCGGGCCAGGCAGCGTTGTGGAGTTTCGGGAAGTTATTTTCAGCCATGGGGACTAGGGGATTTATTGATGAATGTGGGGGTGGGAGGAAAAAACAGGCGGTGGAAAACGACGGTTTTTGTTTTAGAATTTATTTTTGCGGTAGGCGCCCATTTTGGGGGCGTCGGGATTCACTTCGGGGCCGAAGTAGCGCAAGCAGACAAGCGGCTCAGTGCTGCTGGTGTTTTCGAAGGTGACGCCGGCTTTGGCCCCGTCTTCGGTGCAGAAATATTCGTCTTCGGTGAGCTCGTGGAAGCGGATGAGCTTCGGGCTGACGAGCGGCTCGCCGTTAATCTTGCCGGAGCCTTGGACGCAGATGAGGCCGTAGGCGCCGGTGTCCTTGACGGTGCACTTGGTGCCGGGGTCGATGGTGATTTCCTTGGCCGTGAAGCACTGCGCGCCGTCGACTTTGCCGTAGACGATCCAGCGATCGACGTAGCCCTCGTTGCGGGTGTCGGCGACGGGGACGGGCTCGAGGTAGTGGTTGTCCTTGAAGTTCGGGTCGACGTTCTTTTCCCAATCGAGCTGCTCGACGATGAAGTCGATGTCTTGGTGTTTGGATTTGGGCATATCTTTTACGAGCAGTGACCACGGCACTTCGCGGCCCTCGACGAGATTTTGATACATGCCGAAAACGTCGCTGCCCCATTGCGGCTCGTAGGTGCACAGCGAGCCGGGCGCGTGAAGAATACAAGGATCGATGAGCCAGCCGGTGCCGGGTTTGAGCCGGTAGGCTTTGGAGAGATCGAGGATGCCGTTGTCGCCCTTGTTCCATTTGGCGATGCAATCACGCACCTGAGCCTTGGTTGTGCCGGGCTCGAGGCCCATGAAGGTGTAGGGGAAATTGTTGCCGACGTTGTTGTGCTGCGGCGGGAAGTAGTAGGACTCCGGTTTGCCTTCTTGGCCGACGAGCTTCGCCTGCGCGGCGTTTTGATGCATGTGGTGGGGGATCGGACCCATGTTATCGAAAAACTTCGAGTAGACGGGCCACTTGCCGTATTTTTTCCAGATGGCTTTGCCGACAAGTGTGGCGCCGGTGTCTTCGACGGCTTGCGCGAGCGTGAGGCGGCGATTGCCGATCACAACGTAGCTCAAACCTTCGTCGGCGGCGCGGCCTTCGTTGGCGGTGACGGTGGTGGACGCAAACCAACGCTCGTCGATGCCGCCGCGGTTCAAACCGTAGGCGTAGGTGTCATCCGGATGCAGCTTGATGCGCAGACCGGGCTGGAGGAACGAGCGCGGGACCCAAGCGGGCGCGAGGCATAGACATGGGAGAAAAATATTTTTGAAGGGAAAAATTTACGCGGCGGAAAAACGTCGGCGGTAGGGGTTGATGGCCACCGCTGAGATTTAAGAATTACGGCGTGCGTTGCTGGATGAAGGCGAAGACGCCGCGTTTGTTGGCAACGGCGACATCAGGGCGACCGTCGTTGTTCAGATCGGTGACGATGAACTGCGTGCCCACGCCGGAATCGTTGTCGATGAGGTGCGGGGTGTAGGTGACGGTTTTGGTGACCGGATCGCGCGTGAGCTTGAACCAATAAATGACGGCGGGGGCGTTGGGCTCGGGGTCGCCTTTGGGACCGTGCGCCCAGTAACGTTTGCCGGTAACGACATCGAGGAGCCCGTCGCCATCGATGTCGGCGAGGACGGTGGCGTGCGGCTGGGAGAATTGAACCTCGCCCAGTTTTTCGGCGGGGTCACGGCTGAGGATGGCGTGTTCGCGCCACGTGGGCTCGGTGGCGCCAGCGGCGGGGGCGAGTTGCTCGAACCAGCTCACGCCGTATTTGTGGGCTTCGATGCTCGTGATGACATCGGCGCGGCCGTCACCGTTGACGTCGTAAACGTACATCTGAGCGCCACCGCGGCCGAAATCGGTGGCGTGGAATTTCCACACGGGATCGCCGGCGAGCGCGGCGGGTTGTTCCCACCAGCCGTTGTAAGAAAGCAGATCGGCGCGGCCGTCGCCGTTGATGTCGCCCGCGCCGATACCGTGCGTGTAACGCTGCCATTCGCCCTCGGGAGAAATCGCATGAAAGCTCCACGGTGCCGCGGGGTTGGCGGGGTTGCGCGTGGCGTAGCCGAGTTTTTTACCACTCGCGAAAATCAAGGCTTCGGGCTGTCCGGCGATGAGTTTTGCAAAGTGCGGCGACTCGGTGCCGATAAATGGATAGATCAAATTTCGCGGCCAATCACCGCCGGCGGCGCCGGGGTTTTTGAGCCAATGCGCGGGGCGACCAGGCCAGCCAATTTGGATCGCGTCGGGTAAACCGTCACCGTCGATATCGGCGGCATCGGCGATGAAGGCGTTGGAGTAACTTTCTTTATCGAAAGCGTGCGGGGCGGCGATTTCGGTGCGCTTGGTGAAAGCGGGGCCTTCAAACCAGAACGGGCCGGCGACGAGGTCAGGTTTACCGTCGTGGTTAAAATCGGCTGCCGCGATGCTCTCCGCGTAAAAACGCTGGTCGAGAACTTGGCGTTTAAAGGAAATCGTTTCAGCCACCGCGGCGGAGACCGCGAAGCCCCCAACAGCAACAGCCAAGAGAAAGCGTGGGGACAAATTCATGGTCATGGGGGTAAGGGGTGCGGGGAATCGGACCAAAAGGGGACTGTGGCACGATGACCCTACCTGTCAGACGAACAAACGAATAGAAAGGCTGCGACAAGTTTTTGTGTAAAAACGTCACCCGAGCGCCCGCGCTCAACCCTCGGGCCAGAGCCACCCTAACCGCTCAACGCTGGTAACGCGCGCGGTATTCTCGGGGGGTGTCGCCCATGATGCGGCGAAACTCCTTCGCAAAATGACTCTGATCGGCAAAACCGAAGGTACTGGCGACCTCGGCGAGTGATTTTTTGGAAAACACCAAAGCGCTGCAGCTCATGCGTACGCGCATCAAGCGCACGTAATCGTGCGGCGAACTTTGATAGGTGGTGCGAAACTGGCGTTCAAAGGCGCGCACCGACAGGCCGCAAGCTTTTGCGAGCTTTTGATTAGTAATATGTTCTGCGAAATTTTGGCTCACGAAGCGGATCGCCTCGCTCAGAGGTGAATCCGCGGGCGTGCCCTTGCCTTGTGCGAGGAGCGGACGGGTGACGCCGGCGGTGCCGACGACGTTACCGCGGGCATCGTGTAGGGGTATTTTTGAGGTCACGCACCAGCGCGCGGTGTGGTCAAAGCGGCCGACGAGCTCGACCCGTGAGAGGATTCGCTCACCGCGCAGCACGCGCTCATCGTCGATCCGGTATTGGTTGGCGAGTGCCTCGCCGCAAAGATCGTAATCATTGTGGCCGATGACTTCTTCTCGAGTTTTGAGCCCGAAATTCAAGATAAACGAGACGCTGATCCACTGGTAAGTCCCGGCGATGTCTTTCATCCAGAGGGGTAAATCCTCGAGGTAATCAAACAGCTCGATCACTTCCGGCGCGGCCGCTCCAATGCGCAACAAACCGTTGCGAAGAGTGGAATCGGCGGGGGCGCGTTTCATACTGCGCTAAAACACCATGAATTTTGCCCGGCGCAAGCGCTGGAATAGCACTTTGTAACACGATCCGCTTTTGACGCCGGCCGCGAAGCGCCTTTGGTGAGCGCATGTTTGGTCTCACGTTCACACCCCCCAGCGAAGCGGAACTCGATCTTGAAGCCGAGCGCTTGCTCAAAGCGCTGTTGCACGTCGAATGCGACCCGCGTGGTAAAAAGTGGAACTACCAAACCTGCCGCGAAATCGCCCCGCTCACTCTCGAGATTAACCACCTTAAAAAGCAAAAAGACGCGGTCCTACTTACCCATTCCTACGTCGAGCCTGAGATCGTCTACGGCGTGGGTGATTTCAAGGGCGACTCCTACTTTCTTAGTCTCAAAGCCCGCGAAGCCAAGGCCAAGGTCATCCTCTTTGCTGGAGTGGTTTTCATGGCGGAAACAGCCAAAATTCTTTCGCCCGGCGCCACCGTCATCGTACCGGACCGCGCCTCGGGTTGCTCCCTTGCTGATTCCATCGACGGGGCGGGCGTGCGCAAACTTAAGGGGCTTTATCCGGACGCCACGGTCGTCTGCTACATCAATAGCACCGCCGAGGTGAAGGCTGAGAGCGAGGTGTGCGTTACCTCCGGCAACGTGTACGCCATCGTAGCCAACCTGCCGGCCCAGCGTATCTTATTTGTTCCCGACCGCCTCATGGCCGACAACCTGCGCGACGAACTTCGGCGCCGCGGCATCACCAAGGAAATCATCTCCTCGGACGGCACCTGTATGGTCCACGACCAATTCACTGCCGCCCAAGTGGTCGCCGCCCGCGCCCAATTTCCCGGCCTGAAGGTGGTCGCCCACCCCGAATGCACCGCCGAGGTCGCCCATGTCGCCGATTTCGTCGGCAGCACCGGCGCGATGATGAAATACGTCAAAACGACGCCTGCGCCGTATTTTCTCATGCTGACGGAGTGCGGACTGGTTGGCCGGCTTGAGGTCGAGGCCCCCGAAAAGCACTTTATTGGTGGCTGCCGACTTTGCCCCTACATGAAGTTAAATTCCCTTGAGAAAATCCGCGACGCCCTCCGGGCCCCACGCCCTGATCAGATTATCAGTCTTGAGGAAAACCTCCGCCGCCGCGCGGCCACCTGCATCGAGCGGATGTTTGCCCTCACGCCCACCGAATAACCCGCTGTTTTTTCCATGCTCACCCCCCGCACCGCTCACTTGATCGACCTCGCCCTTGACGAAGACGCCGGCCTAGGCGACCTCACCAGTCGGGCCATTTTTCCTGCGACCCATTGCTCGCGCGCTTTCATTGAAGCCCGTCAGGACCTCACGCTGTGTGGGCTCACCATCGCCGCCGCCGTCTTCACCCGCGTGAACCCCGCGCTCAAAGTGAAACTCAGCTTAGCTGACGGGGCGCGCGTCAAAAACGGCGCCCGCATCCTCACGGTCAGCGGTCCGACCGCAGCGCTGCTCACCGCCGAGCGCACGGCGCTTAACTTCATCCAACGCCTCTCTGGCATCGCCACCCTCGCCCGCCGCTACGCCGATGCCATCGCCGCCACCACGACCCGCGTGGTCGACACCCGCAAAACCACTCCCGGTTGGCGCGCCCTGGAAAAATACGCCGTCCGCTGCGGCGGCTGCGTCAACCACCGCTCCTCGCTCGGCGAACACATCCTGATCAAAGACAACCACATCGCCGCCGCCGGCTCGCTGAGCCGTGCCGTGCAGCTCGCCCGCGCCGCCGCGCCCCATCTGGCCAAAATCGAAGTCGAGACCACCACGCTCGCCGAGGTAAAAGAAGCTCTCCGCGCCGGGGCCGAAGTCATTTTGCTCGATAACATGTCGCCCGAACTCGTGCGTCGCGCGGTCGCGCTCATTGCTGGCGCAGCCCTAGTCGAGGTTTCCGGCGGCGTCCGCTTCGAGACGCTCCGCGACTACGCGTTGCCTGGTGTGGATGTGATCAGTATCGGCGCGCTCACCCACTCCGCGCCCGCCGCCGACTTGAGCCTCACGATTTCACCCGCGCCTAAAAAATAATGCGCACCCTTCGCACGGACTGTCTTGTGATCGGCTCCGGGCTCGCCGGCTCGGCCTATGCCCTGCACGCCGCGCGCCTCGGGCACAGCGTCGAATTACTCTGCCTGGCCGAACCCCTCGCGGCCAATAGCGACTGGGCGCAAGGCGGGATCATCTACGACCCCGCCGAAACCACCTCCACCGGTTCGCTCGCGCAGGATATCCAGGCGGCCAGCGACCACACCTCCAATCCGGTGGCGGTAGCCCAACTCATCCACGAAGGTCCCGCCGCCGTGAAAGAGCTCCTGCTTGACGAACTCCACGTCGATTTCGATCGCTCCGCTGCCGGCGAACTCGAAGTGACGCGCGAAGGCGGCCACAGCGAGAAACGCATCATCTACGCCAAAGACGCTACGGGCCACGCCATCCTCGAGCGCGTCGCGCACCGCGTGAACTCCACGCCGCGCATCACCCGGCGCACGGGCTGGGTCGCGATCGATCTACTCACGCTCTCGCATAATTCCACCTCCACCGCCGATAAATACAAGCCCCTCACCTGTTTTGGAGCCTACGTGCTCGATACCGCAACGGGCGAGACGGTCGCCCTCGTTGCCAAAAAAACCATCCTCGCTACCGGCGGGCTCGGGCAGATTTTCCAGCACTCGACCAACCAACCCGGCAGTGTCGGCCATGGTGTGGCGATGGCGTACCGGGTGGGTGCACGTCTGATCGACCTTGAATACGTCCAATTTCATCCGACGGTTTTCGCAAAGAAAAACGCCCCACGTTTTCTCGTGACCGAGGCTCTCCGCGGCGAGGGCGGCGTACTCGTTAACGCCAAAGGGGAACGCTTCATGGATCTTGTGCATCCCCGAGGCTCACTGGCTCCGCGCGATATCGTAGCGCGCGCCATCCAGCGCGAACTCTCCAGGAGTGGCGAAACGTGCGTCTACCTCGATCTCTCGGCGATGACCCCGGAGTTTATCTGTGAGCGTTTCCCTAATATCCATGCCCGCTGCCTTGGCTACGGAGTGGATATTTCTTGTGAGCTGATCCCGGTCGTGCCCGCGGCGCATTTCGCCTGCGGTGGTGTCCACACCGACCTGTATGGCCGGACCAATATTCTCCACCTTAACGCTATCGGCGAGACCGCCTGCACGGGCCTGCACGGCGCCAACCGCCTGGCCAGCACCTCGCTACTTGAATGCCTTACTAGCGCTAAGTTCACCGCGCAGGCCGATGCCGCCGATTTCGCCAGCGCCACATTTTCTCTCAGCGAACCCCGGGCATGGGAAAGCCCCTCACGCGTGGCGGATCCCGTACTCGTGCGCCAAGATATCGACCAAATCCGCTCCACCATGTGGAACTACGCTGGGATTGTGCGCTCGCCGAAACGCCTCACCCGCGCGCGCCGTATCTTGCTGGAGTTGCGCGAGGAGATTCAGGATTTTTACCGCGGCTGTGCCCTCACGCGCGAATTAATTGAGCTGCGCAACGCCATCCAAACCGCGCTTTTGGTGGTCCACGCCGCCACGCTCAACCCGCGCAGCCAAGGTTGCCACTATCTCGAAGCCGACACCGATTGAGCCGACCAAGCTCACGCGTGCGCGACAAATTGTCCTCGACCCATCCATTAGAAGTAGTGAAGTAAGTTTTTGCGTCTCTTCCCTGCTTGGGACGCGTCTATCCCCCGTACCGTTTCCTACCCCGCTCCCTTAATTATCCCCATGAAATCCTGGTCCCGCAAAGAATTCCTCAAGGCCTCACTGGTTGGCGGTGGCGCCGCCCTGATTGCCGGTCAAACCCGCCTCTTCGGCCAAGTCGCCCCCGCCGCCGGTAGCGCCAATGGCGACATCCGCGTTGCCGTCGTCGGCATCAACGCGCAAGGCGCCGGCCATATGCGTGATTATCTCAACAAGCTGCCCGGCGCGCGGCTGGTCGCCATTTGCGACGTGGATACCGCCGTCCTCGCCAAGCGGCGCGAAGAATGCGAAAAAGCCGGCGTCAAACCCGAGACCTACACCGATTACCGCAAGCTTCTCGAAAACAAAAATATCGACGCGGTCGTCTTGGGTACACCCAACCACCAACACTCACTGCAGACGATCTGGGCCCTCCAAGCCGGCAAAGACGTGTACGTTGAAAAACCCCTCTCCCACAACATCTGGGAAGGCCGCCAAGCGCTCGCCGCCTCGCTCAAGTACACCAAAAATATCGTCCAGACCGGCACGCAAAACCGTTCTTCCCTGGATATTCAAGAAGCGATCGCCTACGTGCGCTCCGGCCAGATCGGCAAAATCCAATGGGCCCGCGGCCTCTGCTACAAACCCCGCGACAGCATCGGCCTAACGACCGGCCCTCAAGCCGTTCCCGCCACCGTTGATTACGATCTGTGGACCGGCCCGGCGAACCTCACCCCACCCCGGCGCAACGGCTCCAAAGGCCCAGTCCACTACGATTGGCACTGGTTCTGGAACTACGGCGGCGGTGACATCACCAACCAGGGCATCCATCAGATGGATGTGGCCCGCTGGTTTCTTGGCGAAAACGGCCTGCCCGCGAGCGTCATGAGCCTGGGTGGCCGGTTCGGTTACCGCGACGACGCCGAGACGCCCAACACGCTGCTGTCGGTCTTTAATTTCGAAAAAGCGCCGCTGATCTTCGAGGTCCGAGGCCTGCCGATGAAAACCGGCATGAAAGCCATGGATAACTACCGCGGCGCCCGCGTCGGTGTCGTCGTTCAATGCGAAAATGGCTACGTCAGCGTCAGCGAAAGCGGTACCGCCAACATCTACGACAACGCCAATACGAAAATCAAAGCCCTCAACAATGGCGGCAACGGCGCCCATCGCGCCAACTTTGTGAAAGCGGTCAAAAACCGCAAAGTCGCTGTTGGTTTGATCGAAGAGTGCCACTACTCCACGGCTCTTTGTCACCTGGGTAATCTCTCCTATTTGGTCGGCGCGGATAAATCCAACGCCGCCATCGCTGAAGCCATCAAAGCGAGTGCACCCACGACGGAAGCCTACGGACGCATCCTCGAGCACTTGAAGGCCAACGCCGTCGATGTGGCCACGACTCCGACAGTTCTCGGGCCGTTGCTCACGTTTGACCGCAAGAGCGAGATGTTCACTGGCGCCGACAAAGTTGTGGTTGATGCCGCGAACAACCACGCGCTGCGCAAACGCGTGGGTCGCGGTGCCTTCACGATCCCGCAGCTTGCCTGAACGGTTTGATTTAAAAACAAAAACCCCGGTCAGCCGACCGGGGTTTTTTTGCGGCCCTGCACTGGATTGCCAGCGTGAGCGCCGCTTCATCTAAGCAGAAGCGGAGTGTCGTTACATTAACGTTTCTTAATTTACAAAATTTGTATTCAAATTTGTAATACAAATAATCCTAGATTCCGCAGTTGAGGATTTAAATTTTCACGGAAGGTGCTGCGCAGTTGGAAAACAATGCATCCACGGCGGAATTTAGTTTCATATCTCCTCGGCCCGGAGTCCAGCCGCCCGGGCAAGGGCAAGTTGACGCGCGTCGCATGTGAGGAATTTCTTTGCCCCGAGGGTGACAGCCGCCGCGACATGCAGCAAATCCAAGGAGCGCACTCCGAGGGCTGCGGTATGTTTTTCGCCGAGTTCGTCAGCCACCTGCAGCACATCTGGCCACACTAGTGGCGTTTCGATGAGATTGCCGGTCGCAAGGTCTGCGGCCATTTTATCTAGCGCACGTTTCGCGGTGGCGGCGTCACAGTTTCTCCGCCAGAGTGCGAGCCGAATGGCATTGCGCAACTCGCATCGTTGCCAAGGTGTAAACGCCAAGGCTGTTGCGTGACTCTTTAGGTAGGTGACCGCCGCGACTGTGTTGGCATCATGTAAGATGAGAGAAAACAGGAATGATGTGTCAGCATAGATCATCGTCCACGTTAGTACCGATCACGATCCTGAGCGAGCAGGTCCGCACCCGACACCGCAAGCATCGGCTGCTGCTGTAGTTCCGCGAGGCGCGCATCGAGGTCGGCCCACAAACGTGAACGTCGCACCGGTTTTTGCATCACAGGTGGCGTCAAGGTGGCCACAACCTTTCGACGGGACGTAATGGCGACGGACTCGCCATTACGAATCAAGCACAGGACGGATGGAAAGGCGTTGCGGATTTGGCGAACGGTCGCAGTCTTCATGTCTCACTAATATGTCTCACGCTTTTGGGCTGTCAAGTGTAGGCCCGGAGCATAAAGGCTCACCGCAGAGCCCGCTGGGGCCTGAAATTTTTTTGCCAAGGCCCAAATGGCGGTGATTGGGATAACGGTTAAGCGTTGGCCCAAGGATTAGGTTTCTTTACGGGGTAGATAGCCCCAGCATCATTGAAAATCTAAAATTCAATATTAAATTTTCATGGTAATTATTTAATGCGCCCTCGCCGAGTCGGCTGGTGAATAGGGGAGGCTGGTATTAAATTTTACTTTGATTCGTCGACGACGAGGTAGCGGCTGGTGCCGCTGCGCCAGAAGAACACAAGTACCTTAGGGCCTTTGATTTCCTCGCTTAATTTGACGGCTTCATCCGCGTTGCGCACAGGGCGACGATCGAGTTCGAGGATGATATCGCCCTCGCGCAGGCCGGCGCGCGCGGAGGGGCTATCGGCTTCGACGGAGGTGATGATCGCGCCTTCGATGCGCCGCGCTAGATTCAACTGCTCACGCAGCTCGGCGGAAATATCGCCCACCCCCACCCCGTTGAGTACACCGATGTCTTTGGCCTCTGGCGTTTCGTTGCGGTCGCCTCCGGCGCGCTTTTGTCCAGGCAAGGCCGTCAATTTTACTTTCACGGTGGCGGGTTTACCGTCCCGTAGGTATTCCACTTTGGCTTCGGTACCGGGGATGAGGCGCGTGACTGTAAGCTGCAGATGACGCGGGTCGCGGATCGCCGTGGTGTCGATTTTGGTGATGATGTCGCCGCTTTTGAGACCGGCTTTTTCAGCGGGGGTATCGGACTGCACATCAACGATGAGCGCACCTTGGTTAACTTTAAACATCGCGGAAATCTCGGCGTCGAGCGATTGCGTCTGGACGCCGAGAAACGCGCGGTCCACGCGGCCCGTTTTCACGAGTTGTTCGGCGATGGTGCGCACTTGGTTAATCGGGATGGCGAAGCCGACGCCGTTAAAGCCACCGCTGCGACTGAGGATCGCGGTGTTGAGCCCGATGAGACGGCCCTCCACGTCGAGGAGAGCACCGCCGGAGTTACCGGGGTTGATGGCGGCATCGGTCTGGATAAAATCTTCATACGTCTCGATGCCTAGACCCCCGCGACTGAGTGCACTGACGATTCCGCGCGTGACGGATTGGCCAATGCCAAAGGGGTTGCCGATGGCCAGAACGGCGTCCCCGATTTCAAGCATGTCGCTGTCGCCGAGGGTGGCCGGTGCAAGATCGGTCGCGGCAATTTTAATCACCGCGACATCCGCCTTAGGGTCGCGGCCGATGATGGTGGCTTTGAATTCACGGCGCGGCTCACCGAAGGCGACTTTCACCTCGTCGGCGCCTTCGATCACGTGGTTGTTAGTCAAAATATAACCGTCCGATGAGATAATAACCCCTGAGCCGAGGCCTTGTTGGACGGGGCCGGAGTCCCCGCGCCCACCGCGGTTGCCGCGCCCGCCGCGTTCGCTGCGTTCATCGGAGTCGGGTACTCCGAAAAAGCGACGGAATTGGGGATCGTTAAAAAACGGCGCGGCCTCGGCCGCGGTTTTGGTTTTCTTTGAGGAGAAAACGTAGACCACGCTCGGCGCGGTTTTTTTGACGATACTGGCGTAGCTGATGCGATCGGGCGCGTCGCGATTAATAGCTTTGGGGTCGGCCTTGAGCGTGAGCGGCGGGCGCTCGGGGGTTTTGGCTTTTTCTTCGGCGCGGAGCGTGAGGCGGGCGAAACCACCAGCGCTCACAAGGGCAGCCAGGAGGAGAGCTAAACAAGGGAAGCGAGGATTCATAATTGGGATTTAACAGGTAATAAACTGACCTCTCAGACTTTTTCAAATAGGGCAGGTTCCCTCTGACTTAAAAGCGCTCGCAAAACATTGCGCCTTAACCTGCTCCCGCCCTTGACCCAG
>RGAX01000380.1 GCA_009919985.1 Opitutaceae bacterium | reverse complement strand
ACTTCGAATCGGGCTGCGACGCGGAAGATGGCTGCGGCTTTGAAGGCTTTGTCATTATCGAGAACAGGAAACTTGAGGGCTTCGGCCCAGCGTTGTTGGCGGGAGAGAACTTCGAGGATACGTCCGAGCGCGGCGCGTCGAGTGTCGTCCCAGCGGTTTTCTTGAAAATTGTAGAGGAAGATGGCGCAATTGACGGCGTCGTAGGCGGCGAGCCGTTTTTCTTCTAGGCGGGAGAGGACTCGGTCTTTGAAGTAGGCGAGATCGAATTCGCCGAGCTTGAGCTGACCGGCGGCGAGGCTTCGGCCCGTAGGGGTGGTGGGGTATACGCGTAGGATGCGCTCGACGTTGGCTTGGGAGCGTTTCCAGTGGAACTGGATGTAGGCATAGGAGTGCGGGCCTTCATTGATGTTTACGACGTAGTCTCGGGCACTGTCGTAAAGTCGTTTGGCCTCGGCTGCGTCCTCTGCGGGATCGGAGGGCGCGGCTAAAGCGAGCGCAGGTAAAAGCGCGAAAACGATGGCGGTAAAAAAGTGCGTCAGACGGGTGCGCGGCATAAAATAAAAAGGCAGACCTGCGACGATGCGCGGGTCTGCCTGTAAGGTAAATGCGGATTTTTTAGAGTTTGAAGCCTGCGGCCGTGGAATCGGCGAGGAACATCTTGACCGTGTCGAGTGACAGGGCGGTGAGATCAAAGCCAATCATCTTGGCGGCTTTGGCCAAAATGTCGTGCGGGGCGGTGATGATGGCACAGCCAGCTTCTTCCGCTTGGAACAAGTTGAGGACCTCGCGGGTGCTAGCCCAAAGCAGTTCGGCCTTGGGGAGCTCGGTGAGAAGGGCACCGCTCGCGCGCATGATGGGCATCGGGTCAACACCGGTGTCGGCAATACGGCCGGCGAATACGGAGACGACGGACGGAACCGCGGGATTAAGCGCGGCGGCGACGCCGCGGACTTGAGCGAGGGTGAGGAGGGCGGTGACGTTGAGCTTAACGCCTTGGAGACCGAGCTCTTTAATGAGCGGAAGGCAGGATTCACCCTTGGAGTTGGTGATAGGAATTTTGGTATAAACATTTTTACCCCATGAGTTAATCATGAGGGCCTGGCGTTTCATGTCTACAATGTCGTCAGTGAAGACCTCCAGCGAGATCGGCTTGGCGGTTACGGTCTGGAGAATGTCTTTGGAGAAGGCTTCGTAGTCTTTGATGCCGGCCTTCTTCATGAGGCTGGGGTTGGTCGTTAGACCCTTGATGTAGGGCTTAGCGTAGAGTTCGAGAATACCAGCTTTGTCGGCACCATCGGCGTAGAGTTGAACCTTTAGGTCACTGAGGGATTTCATAATTTATTGGGCTAAGATTGGAATTCCAAGGTAGGCGCGGGCAAGGCTTTAGTGAATCTTAGTGGCGTTTAATAT
>RGAX01000379.1 GCA_009919985.1 Opitutaceae bacterium | reverse complement strand
TCGTGCGCAGCTCGCGCACCGGCGGCGGCGTGGTCGAGCGCAACATTGAGATCAACGACGACCGCCTCGGCTTCGTCGTCGCCGACGAACTCAATCCCCAAAAAACCCGCATCTTACTCATGCTCGGTCTCACGCGCACCAGCGACCCGCGCGCCTTGCAGGAATTTTTTTTCACCTACTAATTGGCTAAACTGTCGCCAGCGCCAACGACGTGGCGGATCTTAGGGCAGCCGGATGCCCGTTTTTTCGATCACGATCTGCTTCGCTTTGAAGAGCACCCCGATCGCCTGCTTAAACGCCTTTTTGCTCACTTCAAAAGTCGCGCGGATTTCCTCCGGCGGGCTCCCATCGTGCAGTGCCAGCCGTCCCGCCGGACTCGCCTTGAGCGCGTCCATGATTTTCTCCGTGAGAGGCGCGATTTTTTGATAACCCACGCGCGGACCATTGAGCGTGAGATCAATTTTTTCGTCGAGACGTACGGCTTTGATGAAACCGTCGAGCGCCTGCCCGGTCGCCAGCGCACCCGTGAGATCACTGAAATAAAACAGCCCGCGATGCGTGTGGTTGATGATCGCGTTATAACCCAGAGGTGACTCACCCGTGACGAGCAGTTGCACCGGTTGCCCGGCGACAAACCGCGCCGGCGTGAGATTGAGATAACGATTTAACCGTGCGCTGGCGATGATGCGCTCCGTCTTCACATCAAGCGCGACGTGCACGACCAACCACGCACCCTCGCGCAACGGCACCGTCTGCTCGCGGATCGGCAGCAACAGATCTTTTTCCAGCCCCCAATCAAGAAATACGCCGATCCGCGGATTAACGCTTACGACGCGCAAGTAGGCGAATTCCCCGACCATCGCGTACGGCGCGGCTGAAGTCGCAACGAGCCGATCCTCGGAATCACGATAAACAAACACATCAACGAGCTCACCGACAGCGGGACGTTTTTTAAGTTGGCGACCGGGCAGCAAGATTTCGCCGTGAGTACCACCGTTGAGATAGAACCCCGGGGTCGCTTCGCGAACGAATGGGAGCAGATTACGTTTACCGATCAGAGCCATGTTTACCCCACGGTGCCCAAAACCACCCGCATGAGGAGGTAAATCGCACGAGGCACTCAGAGATAATTCGCGGCGGCTTGCTTGCTGTAACCGCGGCACCATACTGCGTCCCGTGCCAGCCACCACGTTTCAACTTCCTGTCATTTTTGATCTTGGCGCGACCTTCGCCTTCGCTCTTACAGGCGCGCTGGCTGGCCTCAAGCGCGGCTACGATATCGTCGGGGTATTCTTCCTCGCGCTCGTCTCCAGCATTGGGGGCGGGCTCATTCGCGACGGCGTGTTTATTCCGGCCACCACACCGACGCCGCTTCTCACCGATGCACGCTACATTGAGGTCATAATCGCTG
>RGAX01000378.1 GCA_009919985.1 Opitutaceae bacterium | reverse complement strand
GATTTGCGAAACCAGATGAGGGCTTCGGCGGGGTTTTTTTCGACGCCGCCGCCGGTGGCGTACATGAAGCCGAGGTTACATTGGGCGGAGATGCTGCCGAGTTGGGCGGCTTTGCGGTACCACTTGACGGCTTCGGCGTTGTCTTTGGGGATGCCGTCGCCGGTGGCATATTTCTCGCCGAGGAAGGTTTGGGCTTCGGCGTGGTCTTGTTCGGCGGCTTTTTGGAGCCATTGGACGGCTTCGATTGCGTCTTTGGTGGTGCCGTCACCGCGTTCGCAGAGGAGGGCGAGTTGGAATTGGGCGGCGGCGAGGCCTTGTTCGGCGGCTTTGCGGTACCAGCGGGCGGAATCGGAGGAGTTTTTGGCGAGTTTACTGCCGAAGAGGATGCCGAGATTATACTGGCTGGTGACGTCGCCTTGTTCGGCGGCTTTGCGGAGCCATTGGGCGGCTTGGGGGATGTCTTTGGCGACGCCTGTACCGTTGAGGAGGATGAGGCCAAGGTTGCGTTGGGCTCCGACGTTGCCTTGGTCGGCGGCTTTGCGAAACCAGAGGGCCGCTTCGGTGGAGTTTTTGGCGACGCCGTCGCCTGCGGCGTAGTAGTTGCCGAGTTTGAATTGGGCGGCGTTGTTGCCGCGCTCGGCGGCCATGCGGAACCAGCGGGTGGCTTCGGCGGCGTCTTTGGCGGAGCCGACGCCGGACTCAAACATGAGACCTAGATTATATTGGGAGGCGATGTTCCTTTGTTCGACGGCCTCATGGTACCAGCGGGCGGCTTGGATTTCTGAGGCGAGCTGGTTGTCACCGCCGCTGCGGATGAGGCTCAATTTGACGCGGGAAACGGCGTCGCCGAGTTCAGCGCGTTTAATGAGGCCAGCGGCGGATTCTCCTTCGATCTGCGCACGCGCAACCGCGGCGAGAAATACTCCGAGGAGGAGAAATAACAGTGATTTCATGGTGGCTTGATCGCGATTCGAAAGGTTGTGACCTTCGATAGTTCGAATCAAGGATAACGACGCGAACTTAGCCGTATCCATGCACGGCTGAGTTGGGCGGCGGCGACTGGCGGGGCGTCGGGCGGCTTAGATAGTGGCGTAATTATCAATCGCCGCTCGATCTTGGGAAACGTGGAACACGACGCGCTGGATATCGTCGAGGCGCAAATGGCAGATCGCCAAGGCGGCGGGGTCGACCTTGATGGCGTAGCTGGACCAGCCGCCTGGGTTGGCAACAAAGCGGGAGGCGTAGTCGGCGAGGTGGACAAGCGAACCCAACTTATGATCTTTAGAAGGTTGGTGATGGAAGGCGACGGCGTCGGAGACTTCCTGGGGAAGTTTCCACTTTTGCAGCAGGCGGGCGCCGAGGGCGGCGTGGTCGATGAGGCACAGCTCGGTTTCGATTTGAATCCAGTTGGCGTCTTTTTCGAAAGC
>RGAX01000377.1 GCA_009919985.1 Opitutaceae bacterium | reverse complement strand
CGACGGCGTGGAGCAGGTGCGCGAGAGCAAGTACATCATGCTGCATGCGCCGCGCGCGGCCTTGCCGCGCATCCGCGAACTGCTGCCCGGCAGCGAGTTCCCCACCATCATCCCGCTGGAAGGTTCGGTCGACAAGGTTGCGGTGCACGCGCAGCACGGTGATCGACGAGACGGTGTTGATTTTCCCAGTCGGTGGTCTGCGTGGCGGCGGGAACTATTTCGGTGAACGCAGTGGCCACGGCTATGCCGAGTTCGAGGCGGAGTGCTGCGGCAAAGATAGGATCTACGTCTTGAGCGCCGAGGACTACGCTGCGGATTTTTGGGAAATGCGCAGCAACCGCAGCCTCCAGCCAAGTGCGGTTTAGCGTGGGTGCGACGATTAGGTCAGGCTGGAGCGTCTCAATTTCCGCCAGCAGCGCGGCGAGTTCGGCGCGGCAAGCCGAGGGTTTTTGTTTGAACGGATTGAGTCGGGCGACGTGCCAGTGTAATGACGCCGGGAAAAGCGGCGCAAGTGTCTCGTAACCAGAGCGCACGATGAGCGTGTGGTGCGCGTTGGGCCATGCCGCTTGGAGCTCGGCGAGGGCCGAGGAAAAAATGATGAGGTCACCGATGGTATCGGGACGTAGATAAACGATGCTCTTGGGCGTTACAGGCACGGCAAAGTGCTGAGGCAACGAAAGGGCGGGCCCAGTTGCGAGCCTGTTTTCAGGCTAAGGTTTTTAAATGGAGGGATGCACTCAGCTGGTGCTTACTTTTTGGCCCCGAGAGCGGTTTCCAAGCGCTGGATGGCCCAGCCGCGATCGGTGGATTCAGCGGCTTTATCAAGCAACGCTTGTACAAGGCGGCCGGTGGGTTTGGTGGCGAGGGCCGCGGCGATTTTTTCTTCCGCGTGCAGCTCGAGTGGCGCGCGGGCGGCGGTGAAAAACATATCGTAGTTGTAAACGGGATTCGCGAATTCCAGCGCGGGAAAACCGAGGCGCGTGAAAAACTCCGTCGCGCTGCGGCGGCTGTAAAGATAGAGGTGCTCGTCGTTGTTGCCGTCCATGTGGCGCAAAAAAATATCTTGGTTGGCCACGAGATCGGCGTGCGTGAGGTGCTCTTTATACTCGGGCGTCTGGATCACGAAAAACCCGTCGGGCGAGAGCAAGCGCGCGCAATGGGCGAGCGTCGCGGCGGGCGTGGGCAGGTGTTCGAGGACGTCGTTGAGCACGATCACATCAAAACTACCTAGGGCAAATGGTTGTGTTTCTATTGGGCCGGCTAGGGCGTTGATACCGAAGGTTTGACGGGAAAACTCTACGACCCATGGGCTCATTTCTGTGCCTGTGGCAGTGAAACCGGCCCAGCCCAAGAGTGCTACGTAGCCCCCGTGCGCGCAACCGAGTTCGAGGACGCGAGCGGGCGGTAGCCGGCGAGCGAGGAGGTGGTGTTCGTCAACG
>RGAX01000376.1 GCA_009919985.1 Opitutaceae bacterium | reverse complement strand
CACCCGACGGCGCGGCGCGTTGACGTTTCCCGCGATGCCAGCCGATTCCAACGCTTCCGGTCTCACGCGTGTGTTGATGATCGACGACGACAAAAAACTTTGCCGCCTCGTCGCCACGTACCTTGAACCCCTCGGTTTTTCGGTGAGCACCGTGCACACCGGCCCCGAGGGCGTCGAACGAGCCACCACGCCAAGCCCCGCCGCGCCGCATGTCATCATTCTCGATGTGATGTTGCCGGGGCTCGACGGCTTCGAGGTACTCAAACGTATCCGCCAAAAATCTAGCGTGCCCGTGCTCATGCTGACCGCGCGCGGGGATGAGACGGATCGCATCGTCGGCCTCGAGGTCGGCGCCGATGATTACCTGCCGAAAACTTTTTCGACGCGCGAACTGCTCGCCCGCCTGCGGGCCGTGCTTCGTCGCTCCTCGCTCAACACCACGCCCGAAATCGCTAGCGAGACTCCGCCCAAAGCCATCGTAGTCGGCGATCTGCGCATCAATCTTGCTGCACGTTCCGCGGTCCTCGGCGCCGAGCCGCTCGTGCTCACTCCGGTGGAATTTGATTTGCTCGCCAGTCTCGCGAAGGCCCGCGGCCGCATCAAATCCCGCGAAGCGCTCCTCGAAGAAGCGCGCGACCGTAACTACGACGTCTTTGACCGATCGATCGACGTGCACATTTCCTCGCTCCGCAAAAAACTCCACGACGATCCGAAGGAGCCGCGCTTCATCCGCACTGTTCGTTCGGCGGGATATATGATGGTCGGTCCGGAATAACACGGCAGGTGCGGGAGCCAGAATTTACGGCACCACGTAAAGTTCGACGAGCGCGGTGCCCGTCGTTGAACCAACGCCACTGACCACGGCCGTGTACGAGCCTTCCGCTAACGACACGAGCAAGGCCGCATCTTTACTATTCGTATTCAGCGCAAACGCGCCCACCGCGGCGGAGACGCTCGCGATCTCCAAAGTATTCGTCCCGCTAGACCAGTTGTCGTTAGACGCGAGCACACTCGAGTTACGATATAACGTAATCGTGGGATCGGCCAACGTGTCGCTGACCCCAAATTTAGCGAGGCTCGGACCTACCGCGCGAATCAACAGCCGCAACGAGCCTGCACCGCTCACCGTGAATCCTGGAATCAAAACTGACGCGTCGGTCCCGACATAAGCGCGCGTCGAGGCGTTGACCACGGAGAGCTGCGAGGAGCTCGCCGCATCGTAAACTTCGAGCAAGGCAACACCCGATCCGCCATCACTCGCAGTCATCGGCGCAGTGTAAGCCCCCGCACTCAAGGGCGCGACAAACGCCGCGTCTTTGCTACCAGCGGTTAACGCGAAAGCGCCACTCGCCGCCATGGTAGCAGCGTCCGTGGACAACCAGTTGTCGTTGCTCGCAACCGCGGCCGCGCCGCTCAACAGGCTGAGACGCGGATCTGCC
>RGAX01000375.1 GCA_009919985.1 Opitutaceae bacterium | reverse complement strand
TGGTTAAAGGCGATCGTGGTGGGCGTCGCAGTCATGCGCACGAGCGGCGAGGAACTGGTGGAGGTGGTGACTGCTTGATTCAGAATAGCGGTAGCAGCAGCGTTGCCGGAATTATCGCGCGCGATGGCCTGGACTTCATAGGTGCCTGCGGTGAGACCGGCGAAACCGGTAGTGATGCGCCAGATGTTGGTGAGTTGTTGGCGCTCAGCGAAGCCGATGCTGTTGCGGTTAAGAAAAAACTCTACGCTCGAGACAGATCCGTCACCATCAGTGGTCGTGATCTGGTAGTTGACGGTGGAGGAGGTCTGCGCAGAGCCGATGACAGTTATTGTTGAGACCAAGGGGACGTTGCCCAAGGCGTTAATGAGTTGAACGGTGCGTTTTTCAGTGCTGGTGGTGGTAATTGTACCGCCCGCCAGGCTGGCGGTAGCAGCGATGGTATAGGTGTCGGCCGTGGCGTTGGTGAAAATACCGCGGTAGGTCGTGGTGGTGCCGACACGAGTTGCGTTGATGGACGGAACCGTGCGACCGCCGCTGCCGGAGACGGTGAATTGGACGGTGGGGGTAAGAGTCTGATCGACGAGCGTGACTGTGGCTTCGAGGTAGGTCGGCGCGCCTGCGGTGGTGACCGTGCTATTATCCACGGGACGGTTGAGCGTGACGACAGGTGCGGCCGTGGCCGTCACGGTGAGGGTGACCACATTGGAAATGCTCGTATTGCCGGTGTCGTCGGTGACCGAGACAAAGAGCCGGTAGGTGCCAGCGGCCGTGGGCGTATAATTAAATAGAGCGACGCCGCCGTTGGTGGGGTTGGCCTGTGCACCGCCCGAGGTGACACCGTTGGAATAAAGCTGAATGGAGGCAATATTGCCGTCGGTGTCGACGGGTTGCGCGAGGAGCTGGAAGGTGTTACCTTGCGCGATAGTGGTACCACCGTTGGCCGCCACGACGATCGTCGGCGGGGCGCTGGAGGAAGGATTTACCGTAAGATTAACGAGCGCCGACTGCGTCTGCACGCCGGTGTTGTCGCGGGCGATGACGAAGAGTTGGAGCGGGTAGGCGTTATTGGAGTTTGGTGTGACGGTCGTGTAATCAAACGTGCCGAAATTATAAACGAGTCGATAAAGATTGCCCGTGGTGGTCTCGCGGACGCCGGCGCCGGCGCGGGTGACGTTGACGCCATCGGTGAGGAAAAATTCTACGCTCGCGATGGTGAAAGTGGTATTTCCGGGAGCGACCGTAGCCACGAGGTTGGCGGTCGAGAGGGTTTGCAGGCCCAAGCTAGGGACGGGGTTGACGGCGACGCCGGAAACAACCGGAGGAGGTGTAGTAAGCGTGGCGACATTAACGTAGGTTGCGCTGGAAGTAGTACTGAGTGAGTTGGTGTCGGTGACGCGCGCGGTGACTTGGGCGACGCCCAGTTGAGCCGTGGTTGGCGTC
>RGAX01000374.1 GCA_009919985.1 Opitutaceae bacterium | reverse complement strand
GTTATAACATATAAAATAAGAAGTTACGCTGCAATAACAATTGGAATAAGTTTTACTTATTTTAGAACGATTTTTGATTTAGGAGTAATAACAACGCAAACAGGAACAGCAGTTACAACGGCAACAACAACTTCATTTACTGATTTAGCAGGTTTAGCTCCAGACTTAAAGATTGCGGACTTTATAACAGGAATATGCAAAGAGTTTAATTTAACAGTTTACTCAAACACGAAGAACGTATTTACTTTTGAACCTATACAATATTGGTATAGTAAAGGAGCTGTTGTTGACATAACAGAATACACCGACATAACAAGCATTGAAATAGAACGAATGAAACTTTACAAGTCTATTGAGTTTAAGTATCAAGACAGCGAATGTATGCTTAACAAATACTTTTTAGAAAGTCCATTAAACGCAGACGCTCACGGCTACGGAAACACGAAAATAGGTTGGAACTACGACGGTGGCGAATACAAAATTGAAAGTCCATTTGAAAACTTACTACACAATAACTTCGGTAACAATTTACAAGTAGGTTATTGCCTAAACAAAGAACTTGCGCCTTACATACCGAAACCTGTTTTGTTGTATATGAATACATTAACAACTTTGACAGCAGGAGACAAAATACATTGGGGCGGTGGATTACCAAACATAGCGCAATACGTTGATAGCGAAATACTTTTTGTAACAGGTTTAATTCCATTGACGTTAAATTTTGGTGAAGAAATTTCAAGTTTTTATTTAGTAAACAACCCAAACACGATATACGCTTTATATTACAGAAGTTATTTAGTTAATTTATACAACCCAAAAAACCGATTAGTAAAAGTTAAAACAATACTTCCTGTTTCTTTACTTACACAACTTCAGTTAAACGATAGGTTAATTATACGAGACAAACGCTATATGATTAACGAAATGCAAAGCGACTTAACTACAGGTGACGTAAGTTTTACTTTGATTAGTGACTTTGCACAAGTAAAACCAATTAAATTAGTTGACACACCTACAGGAACAGGAAACACTTTACGTTTTTCAATATTATTTACAAACGGAGCAGACAATGTTAAAATTTCAAAAAGCGGTAACGCAAGTAACGTTACTTTGTCAAGGGTATTATTTACAGCAGAAGGTTATTTAGACGTAACAGTTCCAACAAACGTTGCACGTACAATTACTTTAACTTTAGTAACAAGTTACACCAACGGAAACACGGACACAAACTATATTATAATAAACCAAGTATGATAAACAAAATAATTGAAATGCTTTTATTAAGTGATTTTTACGGAGAGAGTGAAAACATCGACATAGCAAAAGGTAAATATAAATTTACTACTTCGATTAAAGAACAATGGAAACAAGCACAACGCAAAAGGTTAATAGAAAAAAAACTAAATAATAATGGCTGAAAAAAAAGTAATTGAATTAGAAGTAAATTCTAATTTAGGCAATTTAAAACAA
>RGAX01000373.1 GCA_009919985.1 Opitutaceae bacterium | reverse complement strand
GGCCGTCGCTATTTGCGCGAGCTGTCGATTGATGAGTTACCCGGTCTGACGACCCCCGAGACGACTGCCATCATGCTGGCGCTCTGCGAGGTGCTCGGGATGCCGGTTAACTACGTCGCCCCCGCCTTTGGCTTTCAAAAGAACATGCCGTATCCCGACAACGCGGCGCTTCGTGCCCTCATCCAGAAACAGTGGGATGTCTGCGTAAAATTCGGAGTGAGCATCGGCTTCCATTCTGGTTCTGGGAAGTCCGCTGAAAATTACCGCGTCATGGGTGAGGTAACCGGCCGCCGGCTCGAGATCAAGACGAGTGGCCGCTACACCTACGAGATGGGGCTAGCGGTGTTCAACTCGCAGGATACCGCTGATCAGGTTCTCTGGCGCGACTGGTACCGCTTCACCTTGGAGCTGGCTCTCCTCGGCGCCTTTAGCGCCGATGGCACTGAGCAGAAGATGGCGCGGACTTTTATCGCCACCCCCTTGGCCGCCGCCGGCCGTCCGGTCGAGGTCTTCGCCTCGTCTGCCGTCACGCGGGCCGCGCTCGAGGCGTTGCCACCGTCGCCCGAGCACATGTTCTTTTTCGAATATAATTTTCTCTTTGTCCTCGCTGCGGGCGGCCAGCCCAAGAAGGCGGCGCTCGGTGATCATTCACCGGCTGGTTATGCGCAGCGCGCCCGCTTCTACGCCCTCAGTCCCGAAGCTCGGCTCAACTATTCGAAGGGAGTCGCAAGCTACCTCATCTTTCTCGCCGAAACGACTGGCCTCGTCGACCCCGCGCGCTGTGCCGCGACCGCTAAGCTGCTCGCCAGTTACCCCTCGCTCAGTGCAATGATGAACGACATTTCAAGATAGCACATCGGATCCCAGCGCCGCGGCCACGGGGCGGGGTTTGGGGGCTGTCGATTGCTTGAATTAAAAATCGCGAATTTAAATTTAATATGACCAAGCCCTTCATTCACGACGACTTTCTCCTGCAGTCTGACGCGGCGCGCGCATTGTATCACACCTATGCGGCCGCTGAACCGATTTACGATTACCACTGTCACCTGCCGCCGTCGCAGATTGCCGACAACCATCAGTTTGCTGATCTCAGCGAAATCTGGCTCGTGGGAGATCACTATAAATGGCGGGCGCTGAGGGCGAATGGCGTGGCCGAGCGATTTTGTACGGGTGACGCCACGCCGCGGGAAAAGCATGAGGCTTGGTGTGCGACCGTGCCATACACCCTGCGCAATCCGCTGTATCATTGGTCGCATCTGGAGCTGAAGCGTTACTTCGGTCTCGAGGCTACGATCAATCCGGGCTCTGCGCAGGAGATTTGGCAGCAGGCCAATGCGAAGCTCCCGACGATGCGCGTCCATGATATTCTCACGGCGAATCGCGTCGCGGTCATCTGCACGACGGATGACCCCGCGGATTCCCTGGAGACGCATAGGCGGATCAGGAAATCTGGGCTGACGACGCGGGTTTA
>RGAX01000372.1 GCA_009919985.1 Opitutaceae bacterium | reverse complement strand
GCTTCGATGAAGGCCATGCCGCGGATGCCATCGGAAATCTTCGGGTAGTCGAGCGCGGTGGCGTCGGGGGTAGTCCCATCGATGACAGCGCGGAGGTGGTTTGCGAAATTGCGGTAGATGTTGGCGAAGGCTTCCAAGTAGCCCTCGGGGTGGCCCGCTGGGATGCGCGTGTGCGCGGCGGCGTTGGCGCCGAGGTAGCCGAGGCCAGTGCGGCGGATTTCCGTCGGGCGGTCGTTCCATTTCACAAGAAGAGTATTCGGTTCCTGTTGGTGCCACTCGAGCCCGCCGAGTTCGCCATAGACGCGGATGGTGAGGTTGTTCTCCTCGCCCACGGAAATCTGGGACGAGTGGAGGATGCCCTTCGCGCCGTTGTCGAAGCGAAGGAGGACATTTCCATCGTCATCCAGCGCGCGGCCTTCGACGAAAGTCGTGAGGTCAGCCGCGAGTTCCTTGATGTGGAGGCCGGTGATGAACTCTGCGAGGTTTTCGGCGTGGGTGCCGATGTCGCCGAGGCAACCGGCTGCGCCAGATTTGGTCGGATCGGTGCGCCAGGCGGCTTGCTTCTGACCCGATTCCTCGAGGCGAGTGGAGAGCCAACCTTGCGGGTATTCCACGACGACCTTGCGGATTTTTCCGAGTTGGCCGGTGTGCACCATGTCACGGGCTTCTTTGACGAGCGGGTAGCCGGTGTAGTTGTGGGTGAGGCCGTAGAGCAGACCTGTTTTGGCAACGAGGGCGCCGAGATCCTTCGCCTCGGCGAGATTGAAGGTCGCAGGTTTGTCGGAGAGGACAGGGAAGCCGTGTTCCAGCGCGGCCTTGGCGGCGGGGAAGTGGACATGATTCGGAGTGACGATGGCGACGAAATCCATGCGCTCGCCGAGCGGCAGAGCGGCTTCGGATTTCATCATTTCCTCGTAGGTTCCGTAGCAACGCTCCGGCGAAAGGAAGAAATCGGCTCCCGAGTCGCGCGAGCGTTGCGGGTCGCTGCTGAATGCGCCGCAGACGAGTTCGATCTGCCCGTCGAGAGCCGCCGCCATGCGGTGGACGCCTCCAATGAAGGCTCCACGGCCGCCGCCGACCATGCCCATGCGGATTTTGCGTTTGGCTGCGCTCATTGAGATTTGCCTTTCTTTTTGTCGAAGGCGGCGTCGAACGCCACGGCGCTTGAAGAGAAGTCGAGTTGACGCACGAAGGCGGCCGACTCAGTGGCGCCGTGGATGCGATCCATGCGAACGTCCTCCCACTCGACCGAGAGCGGGCCATGATAGCCAACCTCGTTGAGGGCCACTATGACCTCCTCGAAATTGATGTCGCCGCGACCCACCGAACGGAAGTCCCACTGGCGGCGGGCGTCGCCAAAGGTCGTGTGACCGCCGAAGACGCCGACCGAACCGTCGCCGTGACCCCACCAGGCATCTTTGATGTGAGCATGAAAAATACGCGGACCGAATTTCCGGATGAACGCGACATAGTCCACCCCTTGGTAGCCGAGGTGCGA
>RGAX01000371.1 GCA_009919985.1 Opitutaceae bacterium | reverse complement strand
TGGTTGGATTTTTTGCCCTCGGCGGCGGCGGCGGCTTCGATCTGCGGGACGAGAGTGGCGGTAAGGTCGAACTCAAGTTTCACGGGCACGCGGGTTTTTTCCCAGCTGATGTTGAGCGTGGCGGACTCGTCGCGCAGATCACCGAAGTCGATCGTGAGCGTTTCGATGGCCTCGGTGAGGGCGACGGGTTTAACGCTCACGCGGGCGATGTCGTTTTTCTGGTCATAGGCGTAGGCGCCCCATTGCTTGGCGGCTTTCTGGACGATGATCGTCCACGTGTCTTTGCCAGGGATGGAGAACAGCTCATAGGTGCCAGTGTCGAGGGCAACCCCTTGGAATTTCACAGGCGTGCTGAAGGTCAGGCGCGTGGCGTTATTGGCGCCCGTTCGCCAAACGCGGCCGTAGGCTTCGATGCCGCCGAAGATCGCACGGCCCTTCATGCTCGGGCGCGAGTAGGCCACCTCGATGTCGGTGAGGCCGACACGTTGCTTGAGCGTCGCGGCGGGACTTGGCGCGGGGAATGTGACTTTGGGCGCGGCCGGAGCGGGGGGCGTGGCGGCAGTTTGGGCTAAGAGACTGGTGCTGCTGATGAAAGCGAGACCGAGGAGAGCGAGGGAGCGAACGAGGAGCAGTTTCATGGGTATTTAAAGCGAGGTTAGATTAGCGGGACTGACGCGGGGTGCGCGCTGGCGTTACAAGCGTAATGTGCGGAAACGATTTTTAATTTAGGTGAGACCAGTGATTTCGCCGTCATCGGTGATGTCGATGTGTTCGGCCGCGGGAATTTCGGGCAGGCCCGGCATGCGGAGAATTTCGCCAGCGATCGGCACGAGAAAACCGGCGCCAGCGGCAATCTCGATCTCGCGCACGACAAACGTGAACCCACGCGGACGACCGAGCAGCGCAGGTTGGTCGCTAAAGGAATACTGGGTCTTCGCGATACAGATCGGTAGACCGGCGAGGCCAAGCTCTGCGATGGTTTTGAGATCGGTGCGCGCTTTGGCGCCAAATTCGACGCGCTCGGCGCCGTAGATGCGCGTGGCGACGGCGGTGATTTTCTCTTCAACCGTCTGCGTTAATTCGTAGGCGTACTGCGGAGCGCGAGGACGAGGAGATTTTTCGCAAGCGGCGACAAGCGCGCGGGCGGCAAGGGGACCAGCACGGGCGGTGGAAGTGTGGCGCCCTTTTCTTCCGGGGTCGACGCCGCGGCCCGTCCGGGAGTTTTTTCAATGATATACGACCCGGCCATGGTCCGAATGCGCGCCAGCACCAGGTCGACCAAGAGGTGGTTGAGCTGCTGCTCAAGCTGCTTGTCCTCGACGGGCACCAGCTTGTTGCGCAGTTCGAACTCGCAGTGGTACGAACACGGCTCGTTGGTGGCTTGCTTTTTGGTTTGCCCGGACTCGGACACCTTGGAGATGTCCCATTGGAACGCAAAGGGTTGGTTGCCTTCGGTCCCCAGCACTGCGCCCGCCCACGGCCCGACCGGCACGGTTTCC